>NZ_DAQR01000001.1:712-33838 GCF_002502935.1 Methanoculleus sp. UBA413 | reverse complement strand
CTCTGCTCGGCCCTCGATACGGTGAGACAGACGACCGTCACCCGCAGGAGTTTGCCGTCCTTGCTGATGACCGGGTGGATGGTGTCGATGCGGGATGCCCGCCGCTTGACCATCGACCGCAGGTAATCCCGGGTCACCTCGTGACCGACGAACTCGGTGTAGGCGGAGTCCCCGGCCACGTTGTTGATCTTAAACCTCATCTTGATGTGGGACTTCGAGTAGTCCTGCACCACTTCGCCGAGCGTCGCGGTCATGATCCGGCCGACCATGTTTTCGGGGTCGGCCGAGATGGTGTCCCCGATCTCAACTTTGCCGAAGGCCTCGGGCACGTACACCCGGTACCACCGCTTGGCCTTCCAGCCTTCCACCCTTCTTCCAACCTGTTTCTTCCTTGCCATGGTATCACTTCTCTCATATCTGTTTTACAGCCCAATTGACCTGTAATGCGCTTTCAGACCTCCGCGAGGCAGAGGTGCAGACGTCCTCCGCTATTGCCAAGTTCATGAGGTAGTCGTCCACCGATGCGATGATCGACCGGAGCCTGGTCCCATCGATCTCGGCCCGCACACCTCCCTCTGTCGGGTAGGTCCTGATCAGGGTGAGGTTGTCGGGTTCGAGTGCCGCTGCCACACAATCGGGGTGGCGGTGCGGGGTCTCGATGATGCCCTCGACCCTGATCATGCGGGAATCGCCCCCAGGAGTTCCTGCCTGAACAGGTCCACACGTTCGGCCCCGATCCGGGCGCCGGCCCTCCGGTGGTGTCCGCCACCCTGACCGCCGCACGCCTCCGCGACCGTCCGCATCAATGCCTCGAGGTCGACGTCGATGCCCGGCGGGCAGCGTGCCGACACGGAGCAGTGGTCCCCTCTCTGTCCGATGACGAAGACAGGACCGTCCTGGACGAGGTCGTTTGCGAGGGCATCCGCGACATCGCTTGCCACGGACCCGTCGTCCACCTCAAAGAGGGCGATCCTATCGTCGAGACGGCGTGTCCCGCGGATGCCGGCGATGACCGCCTGCCGGTAGCGGGCGGCGATCTCCCAGGCCTCCTGCAGTGCATGGGACGAGCGGAGACAGAGCGATGCGCCAAGGTCTCCGGACCCGGACTTGCCGCAGGCGTCGACGACGGCAGCGAGGTTTGCGGCCTCGTCGATGACCTCCCGGCCGAGGCTGTAGGTGGTGCCCCAGATCCCGTAGATCGCGGAGAGCGACGCTTCCGGAGCAGCCGCAAGGACGATCCGGGAGAGGAGCGATTCGTAGTCCACGTCGTCCTCATCGGTGACCTGTGCGACCAGCGTCCGGGCGGTCTCGGGAGCGCCCGAGAACCCGGGGAGATAGGGGTTGACGGCGAGCGCGAGCTGCTCGACGAGCCCTCTTCCCGGGAGGCGGAGGCCGCGGCGGGGTGCGATGAACCCGTTTGCGATGCCTTCGTTGGATATCTCCCGGTTCGGCCCCTCGAGTTCCTGACGGTCTCCGATGATGCCGAGGAGCACAAGCCCCGCGAGGTCGCGGTTATCCCCCATGCGCTGCGCGACGAGGTACGCCGCACCAGCAGCCGAGAGGTTCCGGTCGCCGTCGATACCCGCAAGACGCGGGTTGACGTGGTAGTCGCCCTCAAAATGGGGCACATGGTGGTCCACCACCATCACGTCGCCGGGGAGGTCTGATAGCGCTGACCCAAAGTCGCAGAGAAGCACGCTGCTGTCGCGAGGTACGTCGGCCGTGGTGATGCTTGAGCGAACCCTCAGCCGGAACCGCCCGCCCTCGCGGAACATGGCGTGGCAGAGGATGGATGCGGCGGCTATGCCGTCGGCATCGTGGTGCGCAAGCACCTCCACAAATTCCTGCTCAAGCAGGTGGTCGGCGAGGCTGGCAGCAGCGGCGTCAAGCGACACGGGTCATCAACGGGAGAGCAGGATCTCCGCGGTCTCCGGTTTGTACGTCCAGCCTTTCGGCATCCGTCCGGACTTGACGTAGTACCTGCCCAGCCTGCGCACCTTAGATTCGGTGATCTGGAGCTGGCGGGCGTTGTGCACATCCTTCTTGTTCTCCGCAAGGTGCTTCCTCAGCCCGAGCGCCTTCTGCATCAGGTTGCGCAGGTCTTCGGGGATCTCGGACTCGAGGCCCTTCTCGCGGAGAATCTCGTTCACGCGCTTGCCGGTGGCGAGCTTGACGTCGGGGACACCGTACCTGTCCCGCAACGCAAGGCCAATCTGGCTGCTCGACATGCCGTCTTTGCGGAGCTCAACGACGATCTTCTCGATCTCCGCTGTGTCCGTGTTGGACCACTCGGGTGCTTCCTTCCGGTAGGGTCGGACGGAACCGGCGGTTCCGCGACGCCGAGCGTACATTCTTGCCATTCATACACCTCCGTTAGATACACTATGTTAAGTCCAGAAAAGAGTCCGTAAACTGACTAATCTCTGTAATCCCAAGCCCTTGCGGGCAGTGCATGGGAGCACGTCGGACTTACCATAGCCAGCACATACTGTGCTACATCACATTCTCCGGGATATGCCTTAAGGGTATCGGGGACGTGCGCGGGCGGCGCCTGGATCCTGCTTCCCACGGGTTTCGGCGCATCGGCGCGTCTTCTGCTTCCTGGGGGTTTATTGTGCTCCGTAACGACCACTATGGTATGATGGAGGGCGGGTTGGGCTGTCTATCGGATGATGTCAGTTCCCGGAGGGAGTTCTTGCTCCTTTTCGGCATCGTTGCGTCAACGCTGGTTGCGCTCGGCATCACCGGATACTGCCTCTCCTCCGGGGTGTTTGTCGTCTGCTCACACCTCTTCTATATCCCGATCGTCCTTGCCGCCTACCGCTACCCGGAACGGGGCGTCGGGATCGCCGTGGCGCTTGCCGCCGCCTACCTCGCGGAGGTGCTCCTCCTCTCCCCGGGTGGTGGGGCGGAGATCACAGACGCTCTGGTCCGCGCCGGAGTATTCCTTCTTGTCGCCGCTGTTGTGTCGCACCTGGCAGGCCGCCTGCACCTGCGGGAGGGGCGGTACCGGGGGATCTTCGAGACGTCGGGCGCGGGCATCTTCCTCTTCTCGCCTGATGGGGGGAAGGTCGAGGAGATGAACCGGCAGTGCGCCGCGATGCTCGGGTACCCGGATGGGGAGGTTCCCGATCTCCCGGCGTTCTGGCCCGGGTATCCCGGGAACCCGGCGCCGGTCACGAACCAGGACTGTGAGTTCATCCGCCGGGACGGAAAGTCCTGTCCGGTCCTTCTCTCAACAAGCCTCCTCCCTGACCGGGAGATGGCCTGTGCGGTGGTCACCGGGATGACGGAGCAGAAGAGGATGGAGAACTTGCTCCGCCGGTCGGAGGAGACGTTCCGGGTCATCCTCAATACCGTCGATGTCGGGATCATCCTCACCGACCCCGGCAGGCAGATCATCGAGGTGAACGAGGCCATGGTCAGGCTCTGCGGCGGGGCAGCGCGGGAGGACCTTATCGGGAGGGACCCGGAGACCCTGTTCGCGGAGAGGGATCTCGCGATGATCCGGGCCTGCCGGGAGCGGGTCCTGCACGGGGAGGTGCTTGCGCCGGTTGAGTGCACGCCCTGCAGACTCGACGGGAGCGAGTGGCCGGCAGAGGTCTCGGTCACCCTTCTTGCAAAAGACGGGGATGCCCCGAACGACTGATCCTGGCTATCCGGGATATCACCGGTCTCCGCAGGGCGGAAGCGGAGATGCGGGAGGAGAACCGGCGACTCTCCATCACGAGCGAGGTCATCACCGCCGCCACCGCGTCCCGTCACCTTGACGACCTCCTCCCGGTCTCGCTGGAAAAGACCCTGGCGCTGCTGGATTTTGACCTGGGTGGGGCGTACCTGGTGTACCCGGGGAGCGACCTTGCGCACCTGCGCGCCTGTGTGGGAGAGGGGCACGCTCCGGCCCGTGTGCGGCGGGATGAACCGCCCTACCGGTATGTGCTCGTCGACGGGGAAGCCCGGTTTGTCGACCGGTTCCAGGAGAGGTACCCGGGGCATGATGATCCCGCCATCCGGTCGTTTGCGGCGGTTCCCATCCCGGGCGATGACGGGCCGGTGGGGTGCATCGCAGTCGCGAGCAGGACCCGGGAGACGATTCCGGAGGACGAGCGCCTGATCCTTGCGACGATCGGTGAGGAGATCGGGAGTGCGGTCGTGAAGGGGATGCTCCTTGAGGAACTTGAGGCGGCGCTCGCGTCCGCCAACCGCTACCTTGACGAGGCGAACGCCGCGACCGAGGCGGTCAACCTCTACGTGGATATCCTCACCCACGATATCAACAACGCAAACACCGCGGCGATGGGCTACCTGTATATGATCCTTGATTCGGCAGAGGAGCCGACCCGCGAGGTTATCAGGAAGTCGCTTGCGGCCATCTACCAGAGCAACGACATCATCAGGAACGTCAGCACGATCCGGAGGTTGATGCTTGAGGCTGCCCCGCTTCAACTGGTGCGGCTTGAGCCCGTGATCCGGGGGATGCGCAACTACTACGCAGATACGCGGATCGTCTACGAGGGGTCGGATGCGACGGTGCTGGCCGACGACCTCATCAACGAGGTCTTTGCGAACCTGATCGGCAACGCCGTCAAGTTCGGGCACGGTTACTCTGAAGAGCAATGAGAAGAAATACTTTTGCGAACCTGATCGGCAACGCCGTCAAGTTTGGGGGGCCGGATGTCGAGGTCACCATCAGCGTCAGGGAGGAGGGTGAGGACCGGGTCGCGGTGACGGTTGCCGACACCGGCCCCGGGATCCCTGACGACCTCAAGCCGCGGATATTCGAGCGCAAAGAGCGCGGGGTGACGAAGAAGAGCGGGAAGGGGCTCGGTCTGAGCATCGTCAGGATGCTTGCGGAACGCTACGGGGGGAGCGTCCGTGCGGGGGACCGCGTCCCGGGCCGGCCGGAGGAGGGGGCGGCCATAACAGTGACCCTGTTGCGTTACTGCCCGGAGGGTGGGTGAGCCGAATATTTATCACCTTCCGGGTCAACATATAGTGGTACCAGAGCGATAGTAGTCTAGCGGTAGGACAGGGGCTTCCCAAGCCTCTAGCCCGGGTTCGATTCCCGGCTATCGCATGGGTGTATCTTTTTTGATTTTTATGGGTTTTAGCGGAGCTGTTATCTCTCCCCGCCGCCATTCTCCGGCACCACCTCAAACCGGCAGTGGTCAAACCCCATCGAGTAGCACCTGGTCTCGAGCGCCGCCGTCGGCCGGCCGTAGTGGCCGGAGAAGAGCGTCCGGAGGATACCGGAGTCGAACGCGCACGCAGGCCTGCCGGTGACGGGCAGGTCTTCACACTCAAAGCAGTCGTAGACGAGGAGTGTCAGCGGCTCCGTCCCGGCGACCTCAACCCTTCCGAGGTTGTGGTCATCCCAGAACCGGGCAATGTTGGCGCAGAAGACCTCAGTCGTCGGGTCAGCCACCGCCGGGTAGAGTTCCTCCCCTATCCACTCGCCGGCCCGGGTGAGGAGCGGGTCGAGGAGGATCCCCTCCTGCATGAGCAGGACCCGGACCGTCCGGAAGGTCAGCTTGTAGAACGCGAAGGGGTCGGCCGCCCCCGCACCGTACACCCCCGCGTAGGCAGAGAGCGCATCGGCTATCCGGTCCTCTGCCGAGACAGTTCCCACGAGGTCGCCGGTGAGGAAGAAGATCTTTTTCCTCGCATCATCAGGGTCAGGCCGGGACCCGACCACGCCCGCCGCCGCCATCTCCTGCAGGTGCACCGAGACCGTCGACTTCACCCTCCCGGAGAGGGCGACGATCTCGTCAAACGAATGCTCGCGTTCACGGAGCGCCGCAAGGATCACCCGCCGCACCGGGTTCCCGACCGCCCGCGCCCCTTCCGGCGTCGAATAGAGGTCGATCTCCCGGATCCCGCTCGGCCGACCCGGTTTCCCCCTGCTGTCCATCCCGTCCTCCATAGATCAAGATCGAAAGGGAGATATATCAAATGTTCTGATATAGTAGAATGTTCGTAACGAATCGAACTGATTGAGGAATAACAATGATGGCTACAAACCTCGCCCCCGGCGTCTACTGGGTCGGGGCAATTGACTGGAATTTGAGGGAGTACCACGGATACACGCTCCCGGGAACGACTTACAACGCCTACCTCGTCCGCGGTGAGAAGACCGCGCTCATCGACAGCGCCTACGCCGGCTTCGAGAACCAGATCCTCGGCCGGGTGGCGTCGGTCTGCGACCCCGGCGAGATCGATTACATCGTCTTAAACCACATCGAGATGGATCACTCCGGCTGCCTGCCCACGCTCGTGCGGAAGATGCCGGGCATCCCGATCTACTGCACCGAGCGGGCAAAGACCGGGCTTGCCCGCCACTACGACACCAGCGGCTGGAACATCCGGGTCGTCAAGACCGGCGATACCCTCGACCTCGGCGGGAAGACGCTCACCTTCCTTGAAGCCCCGATGCTCCACTGGCCTGACTCGATGTTCACCTACCTCGCGGAAGACGCCATCCTCTTCCCGAACGACGCCTTCGGGCAGCACATCGCAAGCGCCGCCCGGTTCGACGACCAGCTCGGGAAGGACGAGGCGCTCGCCCACGCACAGAAGTTCTTCGCAAACCTGATCATACCGCTCGCGCCCAAGGTCCTGAAGAAACTCGACGAGGTCGGGAAACTCGGGATCGCCATAGAGATGATTGCGCCGAGCCACGGTATCATCTGGCGGTCGTATGCCGGGGATATCCTCAAGGCCTACATCGACTGGAGCCAGGGCGTCGCGAAGGACAAGGTCACGATAGTCTACGACACCATGCACGGCTCGACCACGATGATGGCCCAGGCCATCGCCGAGGGCGTCATGGCCGAAGGCGCCGACGTCCGGGTCTGCCTCCTCCGCGACGGCCGCTACGAAGGAACGCACCGGAGCGATATCGTCACAGACGTCCTCGACTCGAAGGCCGTCCTCATCGGGTCGCCGACGCTCCAGGACGAGGTCCTCCCCACGGTGGCCGGGTTCCTCAGTTACCTCCGCGGGTTACGTCCGGGCCGCCTCGGGGCAAAGAAGATCGGGTGCGCGTTCGGGTCGCACGGCGGCATGGGCGGCGCGGTTGCCCAGGCAGAGGAGGCCCTGAAGGCAGCCGGTATCGAGGTCATAGATGGCGGGTTCCACGTGAACTACCGCCCTGATGCCGGCGAACTTGCACGGGCCTACGAACTCGGGCGGAAGGTGGCGCGGGAGATCCGCGCCCGGTAGTGCCCGGCCCCTCCATTGCGTCCTCCGAAAACATCAGAAGAATCCAGCGGTCGTGCGGGAACACCCCACCGCCCGCGAGATCCGCCGGATACCCAGCAATATGCCAGACAGATCGTCCCAATACCCCTTTTTTCAGCCCGCCGGTGCGGCAAACCCGCGTCGCATCCAGGCGAATGCTGGGAGCGCCCCGACCTGCATCACGACCAGGAACCCGACGACGAGCGGAACGGCGACCGTGTAGGCCCACCCGATGACGGCGCTCCCAACAAACCAGGCAGCCCCGTAGATGGTGTTGAATATCCCGTAGGCAGTCCCGCGTTTGCTGATATGGGTGTAGTCAGCGACGGCGGCCCGGAGGATCGTCTCCTGCGCACCCATCGCCGCGCCCCAGAGCAGAACAGCGGCAAGCGCGAGGGCGTAGCTCGTCCCGAAGGCGAGGAAGGGGATGCCGATGGCGAGCAGCGGCACGGAGAGGAGGGTGACAAGCCCGAACCGGTCGTATGCCCGCCCGATCGCGAGAGCCGCGACGGCGTCGACACCCATGGCGACGGCGTAGAAGAACGGGATCTCTGCCCCTGAGACCGTGCCGGTGACGGTGAAGTGGTAGGCGATGACCGGGAACGCCGCAAACCCTGCCATGGTGAGCGCGGTGAAGACGCCGTAGGGGAGCAGGGACCCGGGGAGGGCGGTTCCCTGGATAGTGGGACCACCAGCCTCAAGCGACGCCGGTTCAGGCGCCCGGCGCCGGGCAACGAGGAGGGCAAGGATCATCAGCACAAATGGGATGGCGAGGAGGGCAAACCCGCCCCGGTAGTCTCCTTCCACGAGGAAGATGGCGGCAAAGATCAGCGGCCCGATGATCGCCCCGACCTGGTCGAGAGCCTCGTGCACGGCAAACCCCCAGCCGCGGCCGACCGTCGCGGTGGCGTTTGCGAGGATGGCGTCCCGTGCCGGCACCCTGATACCCTTCCCCACGCGCTCGAGGATGAGGAGGAGCGCGGCGCCTTCCCAGGATCCGGCGAGCGCGAGGAGCGGGACCGCGGCGAGCATGCCGTAGCCGATGAAGGTGATCGCCCAGTAGTGCCGTGTGGTGTCGGCCAGATACCCGGAGACCAGGCGGAGGGCGTAGCCGAGGAACTCCCCGAGCCCCGCGACCACCCCGACGGCGAGAGCACCGGCGCCGAGGATGTAGAGGTAGGGTCCGGCGACGCTCCGCGCCCCTTCGTAGATGATATCGCCAAAGAGGCTCACGATACCAAAGAGGATGATCACGGTGTAGGCCGCCCGGCGTCTGCCGTCCATGGATGATGATCTCTCGTTCATCGCCCATAATTTCTGCCTGAGGGCTGCCGGATCGAAAACCTCCGGGGGAACCATAATCACGGCCTGCCGCCACCTACCTTCTCTTGTGGTGCACCACTGGATAAGCAGCCGGGGAGGGGGGCGGGCATGAAGAACCTGCGCTGGATCGCGCTCTCGCTCCTCCTCAGTGGCGCGGCTCTCGCAGGACTCCTCGCGGTGACCTTCACCCCCGAGACCCGGGCCTACCTCGGGCGGGTCAGCATCGCCGCCATCCTCCTCGCGCTCGGGTTCCAGGCCGCATCATACCTCTGCCGGGTGGTGCGGCTCCGGGTCCTCTGCCGGGGCCTCGGCTACACCGTGCCGTTCCCGGCTCTCACGCTCACCCTGTTCCTCTCGCTCTTCGCGGGTTCCATCACCCCCGGCCAGGTAGGCGGGGAACCGGTCCGGATCCACCGTCTCTCGTTCTCCGGGCTCGCCGTCGGTGACGCCACCACCGTCGTTGTCGTGGAGCGGGTCCTGGACCTCGTGGTCTTCTTCTCCCTCACCGCCGCAGCACTCCTCTCCCTCCGGCACCTCTGGGGGTACCTCGCCGCCACCGTCCTCTACCCGGTCGCGGCCTTCCTGGTTCTGGTCCTGGTCCTTATCCTCCTGCTCATCATCCTGATCCGTCATCCGTCTTTTATGAAACGGGCGGTAGGCGGCATCACCACCCGCGTCCTGGACCGGTGCAGCCGGAGCCGGCGCTGGCTCCGGTTCTGTCCGGGCGCGGGGGACGCAGGTACCCTGGGAGCGAGGATCGACCACGAGATTGAGGCCTTTACCGCGGGCTTTTCCCGGTTTGTGAGAGGCGGCCGGCGGGCTCTCATCGGCGCGCTCCTGGTCACTATCTTCGAGTGGATCTCCATCTTCTCCGTGGCGTCAGCCCTTCTCGTCGCTCTCGGGCTGCCGCCGTCCCTGCCGGAGTCCTTCCTCTTCCAGGGGATCCTCCAGATGATCGCAGATATCCCGCTCATCCCCGGCGCGGCCGGGATATCAGAGATCGGCGCGGCCACGCTTTATCGCCGGATCGTGCCCGCCTACCTCCTTGGCCTCTTCGTCGTCCTCTGGCGGTTGATCCTCTACTACTCAAACATCCCCCTCGGCCTCATCGCGGGCGTCCTTGCGGCGAGGGAACGGTCCGGAGAGACCGGCGAGGGCGATCCAGACCCCCGGCACACCAAAAACCTATAACCCTTGTAAGACCCAAATTTATCCACTAACACGGATATGACCCAAAATATCCCGTTACCGAAACGATCGGAGAGCACCCGGATCTCCGGCGAGGGAAGAGCATGACCACCGATACCGACATGTATGCCCTGAGTATCATCACCGAGAACAGGGCCGGCGTCCTGCGTGACGTGGCCACGGTGATGGCAGACTACCAGGCAAACATCCAGATGATCCAGCAGTCGATCCTCACCACGGGCCCGAACACCGGGAAGGCCTACCTCTACTTTGAGTTTGAGGAGTGCGGCGACCACGGAAACCTCATCGCCGACCTTGCGCGGGTTCCGTCCGTCGTCGACGTCACCACCTACCCGCCGTTCTCCCGGATATTCGGGTCGAGGGTGATCATCATCGGCGGCGGTGCGCAGGTGGCGCAGGTGGCGATGGGCGCCGTGAACGAGGCGGACCGCCACAACATCCGCGGCGAGCGGATATCGGTGGACACGATCCCCCTCGTCGGCGAGCAGAACCTTGCGCTCGCCGTGGACGCGGTGGCCCGGCTCCCCCGGGCGTCGATCCTGGTGCTCGCCGGGTCGCTGATGGGCGGCGAGGTCTCGCGGGCCGTGGACCGGGTCCGGCAGGCAGGTATCCCGGTGATCGCCCTCAAGATGGCGGGGAGCGTCCCGCAGCACGCCGACCTGGTCGTGACCGACCCCATTCAGGCCGGCGTCTTTGCCGTGATGCACGTGAGCGGCAGGGCGGTCTTTGATATCAATCGCGTGCGTGGTCGTGAATTCTGATGGATCCCATCGATATGGCAGTCAGGGTACTGCGGAGAGACGGGCTCATCGTCTACCCCACCGAGACGGTCTACGGTCTCGGGGCGGACGCCCTCTCTGAAGACGCGGTACTGAAGGTCTATGAGGCCAAGAACCGCCCGCTCTCGAGACCGATATCGATCGCGGTCTCTGATATGGATATGCTCGGCGCCGTTGCGGTGTTGGACGAGGCCGCCCGGGCCTTCATCGAGCGGTTCCTGCCCGGCCCGGTGACGGTGGTCCTCCCGGCGAAGTCATGCCTGCCGGCAATCCTTACCGGCGGCACTGGTCTCGTCGGCATCAGGTGGCCGGACCACGAGATCGCGCTTGCGATCATCGCGCGGCTCGACTCCCCGATCACCGCCACCAGCGCGAACGTATCGGGTGAAATCCCGCCGACCCGGCCTGAGGACGTCTATGTCCCGAACGACTATGTGGTCGACGGCGGAGAACTTCCGGGGACGCCGAGCACGGTGGTGGACCTGACCACCCGGCGTATCCTGCGGAAGGGTGCAGAATGGGAAGCGGTGGAAGCATTCCTCAAGACTCTACGATGAAGCCGGTACGACTCCGTGACTTCATCGAGGACCGGGATGGCTGCATCTACGCGGTCTCGAACTACGACAACAGCGACCGCATCGGGTGCATCCTCCGTTACGTCCCTGAGCCGGCCGGTGAGCGAACAGACCTCTCGGGCCGGCGGTACCGGAAATACGATTTTGCCGAATCCTTCGCCTGGATTCGGGAGCATAAACCCGAATACCTGGATACGGTCCACCGGGTGCCCTACAGCGACGTGGTCCGGGTCTACAAGCCGGAAGAGGAGATCGGGCATGTGGCGGCGAGAAGCGTCCGGGTGCGGAGGCTCCTCTCCCACTTCCCCCTCCCGGCAGGCTCGTTCGGGTGCACGGGCTCGCTCCTCTGCGGCCTTGAGAACGCCGCCTCCGATATCGATATGGTGGTCTACGGCGACGCCTGGTTTACCGCCCAGCGCCAGCTCCGGCACCTGGTGGCGGCGGGGGTGATCCCCGCGATGAGCGAGGGGATGTGGCGGAAGGTCTACGAGAAGCGGGTTCCGGAGATATCGTTTGACGCGTTCGTCCTGCATGAGCAGCGGAAGTGGAACCGGGGAGAGTTTGAGGAGACCTACTTTGACCTCCTCTACACCCGGGCCTACGGGAACCTGGACGCGGTCCCGCCCGGGAAGGGGGAGGTGCTCAGGCGGGCGACGATCGAGGCGACGGTCACCGACGCCTCCCTCTCCTTTGACAGCCCCTCGGTCTACGCCGTGGACCACGATGAGATCTCCCGGGTGCTCTCCTTCACCCACACCTACTCGGGGCAGGCGCTCGCCGGGGAGGTCATCGAGGCCCGGGGCGTCGTGGAGCGGCACGGCGATGAGCGGTGGCTGATCGTCGGGACGACCCGGGAAGCGAAAGGGGAGTATATCATATCAAAGACCCTGCTTGAGAGTTCAGGGTAGATCAGAAGAGGTCGGAGAGCCGTCTCGGCCCGGCCGTGCACCGCTCGAGGTGGGGGCAGCCCTCGCAGGGGGCCCGGAGCGGGCGCTTCGGGATCTCGCCCGCAACAACCCTCTTTGCTGCACGTATCGCCCTGATCATCGCCCGCCGGTCCCGGGGCTGGGGTTCGACGAACCGGCAGATGCCGCTTGAGACGTACTCGACGTAGCCGCCGGTGACAGTCCCCCCGAGGGTCTCGCGGATGCAGGCGACGTAGCAGGCGATCCTGAGCCGGTCGGTGCCGTAGACGCCGGCCCCGGGGGCGGTGCTCGACCGGGTGATGGCGAACGTGCCGTCCTCAAAGACCTTGTCCACCCGCCCCCTGATGCCGAGGATGTCTGATTCGACCGCAAGGTCTGATTGGACCGGTCTCTGCCAGGCGGTCTCTCGGCAGGCGCTGATGCACTCGTCGAAGAGTTCCCGGGTCTCGGGGGGAGCGTCGGGGAGGATGCAGAGGACCTCCTGCCAGATCCGCTCCGGGTCGAGCAGTTCCCCGAGGTGCGTGGAGACCTGTTTGCAGACGGTGTAGCGGGGCGACTCCGGGTGCTCGAGAGACCGCTCAAAGTAGTAGCGCCGGGGACAGATATGGCAGGCGACGACGCCTGATACCGGGATGTACTGCTCCATGTGTGACCGAACCCGCTGTACAACACTTACGCCCTTCCCCTATAAAGCGGGGTATACTCTGAAACAGGGGCGTGGGTCCTGGCGGAGCGATTGCACCGTAGCCTCACGCGGGAGGCCGCGAAGGCCCGTGTGATTGCTGTCCCCTGCACTATCTCTTCGCGATCCTCCGCGTGCGGTGGCGATCCGCCTCACGCCCGCAGATGAAGATGGCTCGATGCACCCGCCGCCGGGCGGCCGGAGAAGACCAACCATTATGCCGGAGCGGATCGAAGAGTGAGGATATGGCAACCCGAGAGATATCAGTCAATATTCCCGGCGACCTCGACCCGGTCTACTCGAACCGTATCCAGATCGCCTACAAGGAGGATGAGTTCACGTTCCTCTTCCTGCACGAGATCCCCGGCACGAACCAGGCGCGGGCGAAGGCGATCGTATCGATCAGCCCCCGGCACGCGAAGAACCTGGTCGAGGTGCTCGCGAAGAGCGTGGCCGACTACGAGCAGAAGTTCGGCCAGATCACCGCCCCGGCGGCCGCCCAGCCCCAGGAGAGCAACGTCACTATCCGGGGTTACTCCTGAGGGGGCCGGGGGCGGCAGGTGATACCTTTTTAATTCCGGACGTGCAATAGTATAAGGCAGTTGCCGCTGTGGCTTAGTGGTATAGCGGCTGATTCGTAATCAGCAGGTCGGGGGTTCGAATCCCTCCAGCGGCTTCTTTTCATCGAGGTTCAAAGCCCTGTTCGATTGTTCCAGGCCCTTTCTCTGGTCTCAGTCTTCCGCCGATCAAAGATCAGGGGAGTGCCTGCGGTTTTTCTCATGACAAAACGCCGGCTTTTCGGACAGAGAATCTGGTTTTTGTCAAAGGCTTTGCGTTCATCAGTGTACGGAACGCAAATCTTCAGCTCCACGAAATCCCCTTCCGCCTCGATGCGGTCCATATCCTCGATAAACAGGCGCTCCCTCTCCTGCTCTGCCATGTCGGAGCGAAGTTCGTCAAATGTCTGGCTCATGTTACCATTTTCCCGGCGGGGCGTAGTCAGGCGATTCATGCTGAGGTTGCCCTGGATGAGCGTCTTAAAACTGGATCCCACGGTCGAGGTAGATATCGATCAAGCCCTGCTCAGATAAAGCGCAGTCAACGAGATCTTCAAACTCGCTCTTCTCTATCTTCAACTGCTTTGCCATGATACCTATCAACTTATCGCTGATCTCTTTTGTCCCGTGGCTGACCCAGGTTACAATCCGGGTTTTCTTCCCGTTATGGTACAGGGTAAGTTTGATGTCCTTTGAGTTATGCTGCTGAAATCCCTTCTTCAGCAGAGCTCTCTGGATCGCCCGGTTTTTTCGTGTCCCCAACTATATCCCCTCATCCAGAAGCGAACGCAGTTTGTTGCGGAATACAATCCCCCCTTCTGTCAGATTCCCGGTCTCCTCCTCAACATAGTCCAGCCAGAGTAACTTGAGTTCGTCGTTAATCCGTTCTACCCCGTCCTTCAGGTTACCGGATGTGACCAGGAGGTTGAACTCGTTGTTATACAGAATGTATTCGTCGTTCTCAAATTCAACTTCCAGGTCAATGGGATATCGCAGCTCGCGGATATCCTCATTAAACCTGATATGAGTAAGTGGGAGGGAATTAAGGGGTTTAAATGCCATTTCGCCCTCTATATTGATACTGCGTGCCGTCTTCCCGATCGATCCGCTGACGCTGACGAGCTGTTTAATCCTCTTGATGACAAATTCTTCCAACTCCGGAGGGTATCTGCACGTGTACTTCCCTTCGGGAGTATCGATGACGAACTGGCGTTTCCTGTCCACCCTCAACTCTACCATACGGCCCGATATTGTCTTCTCAGTTGGTTTTGGTGGTCTTATCAGGGCGTTCTTAATTATCGGCTTTCTTGTGCGATCCAGTTTGATCGGCCCCAAAGAGCCAAACCCAAGAGTTACATCGTATATTGAATCCTCATCAGGCCAGAGGTTCTCCAATTCCTGAACTGACCGAATCGCCCGGTGCTCGTCGCCGTGGAGTAATTCAACAACTTCTGGGAAGATATCCTCTTGGTTTGACGCGATATCTATAACAGTGCCCACGAGGGAGATCGCGCGTTCTCCATAGGTGCCGCCTGCACCAGGCAGCCCGTACTGGTCGTGTGAAACCCTCATGGTGATGGCGGCGCTGCCCTGCTCCAGCCGTGATATAACCAACTCGCAGTTCTGCTTCACGCTCTTAGGGAAATCACCTGCAGTTCTTGGTTGATGCCCCTCCAGGTGGTCCCCCATAATATACATCAAATTTTGAATTGCCTGGAAGTTGCTGATAAGAGCGTTAACGGATATCTCCGGGTGGTTTTTATCGTTTGACTTAATGTAGAGAGCGATCTCTCTGCTCGATCGGACCATTCACCAGTTCCCTCCCGCACGCTCCTCCGAGCTATCGATTATAATGGCGGTCTGCGTATGAACATTTATGTGTATGGGTAAGCCCGGGTTACCTGAGGTTCTGCCCGGCCTCCTGCTGACGTCTGCACCCCGGGGACAGAGAGCCTCCGGCAGACCTGAGGCACTACTGGAGCATTTCGCCTTATGTTGCGGGTCCTGATGCGTGGGAGTGATCGCCGCCGCACGCGACCATCGCATGGAAAATATTAGGTGAAACGGTCCACTATACCCCGAAGTGCACCGCGGACCGTAGATCCCAAGCCCCCGGGACCGATCGTCACGCGCCTACTGTGCCGGTGCCACCATCGGCTTCTTCTCTTCCTCCTCCGCGGCTTCGACCGCCTCCTCAAGTGCCGCTCCGGCCATCACGAGCGCTTCCGGGGTGACGATGCCCTCGGCGATGAGGTATGCGTTGGCATCCCGGAGAGCCTCTTTGAGATCCTTTGCCCAGAGGTGCTCGATGAGGAAGACCGCGGCAGCGCTGTTGTTCGGGATAATTTCGGAGATCCGCCGGACGTTCTCCTCGTTCATACCGAAGGTCCGATGGGCAGCCGCCATGGCACCGGCCTCAGCGCCTCTCCGTGCTCCTTCCTCCCCGCCGGCGCCAAGGCCCATGAGCGCTCCGACGGCGGAGCCGAAGCGCTCCCGTTCCTCATCGCTCAGTTGCGAGGCCTCCATGGAACTGACGTTCCCGTCCGCATCCTTGTACACGAACCGGAGATCGATCAGCCTGACGGTGCCCGCCTCCATCGCCGACCCGAGCGCTCGCCGGATCTGGCCGTGGAAGTCTGGATTCTTGAATCCGACGACCAGGAGGTGCATCGGTCCATACAATACTTTGGCCATGTCCATATCCCCCCTTACAGAATCTGGTACCATCCGACCCGCTCCAGCCATACACACGGTCCATGCTGCCAACCGAGATCGCGGCACCGGGAACCCCGGAGGCGTGGATCACCTGCTCGTTCACCGGGAGTTCTTCGTTGGCATCTTCAGGTGTGTTCATGCTGGAGGCGGGTTCAGGGTAAAGGAGGATATTTACTATAAAATGTTTTTTATAAACCTCATACTATACGGGGGGATGCCCCCTCTGCCAACCGTGCCTGTTGCTCCCGGCAGTTCGGGCATATCCTCCCCTCTTCAGCGCCGTTTCCGGGAGTGCTCATGCATATCGCCACCCGGCGGAGATCATTACAGGTCTCAGTTCAGCGCTCCTTCAGGGCTCCTCCCAGCACTCCTCCCAGATAGCCGATGAAGCCGAGGACCGGGAAGAGTATCAGGGTGATGTAGAACGTCGATCCGAGGAAGCGAAGAAGAGCGAGATCGCCTGGAGCAGCTTCGACGCCCAGCACCGCAAGGATCATTGCCAGGACAAGTGCGTTTAAGAGGCCGGTATAGACACCTGCTTTTCCTCCGGTTTTCTTTTCTCCGGCGATCCAGCCCGCAAAAATACCGCCGACAAACGCACCGCCGATCAGGATCAGGTAGTTGATGATGAGCGCAACAAAGAGCCCGATAACCACCCCGGTCCAGAAGGTCTGTCGATCTACTTTTCGCATCTGTCATTCCTCCCTGTCCTGCATATCGCTGCGGGCTACGATGCGCAAATGTTCGCGCTGGCACATAAAGATGTGGCCAGATATTTCATGGTCGGCGGGTGCGGGATCAACGCCCACCGCCCCGACGGCGACAGGTAATTGGAGCAGGGCTACCTGAGGGGAAGCCGGGCCGATCACCTCTTTCCCGTGGTGCTCCCCCGCATCCCCTCCACGCCGGTCGCCGGTCCCCTCGAACGCTATCCGACCTCGTGGGGTTCCCACCCACATCTCACTGTTACGGACAGTTCAGCTCTGCTGTGAGGTTCTGGCGTGCATCCACGACGCGCTGTATCTCCGGACGGATGGTCTGTAAGGCCTCAGGGACAGACGCATCGTCAGGAACCCCCTTCACAGCCCGGTCGAGATCATCATACGCAGCGTTGAGGTCATCGATCCGTACGTTCGTGACCTGGTCTGCAGAGCTCCTGACATCCTCCATGGCAGACTGCACCTGGTCCCGTGCATCCCGGATATCTCCCACAGAAGAGGTTGCATTGAGACCCTGCATATTCTCAAGCGCCACGCCGAGTTTCCCGAGATCCTGGCAGAGCTGTGCCTGCGCCTCTTCCTGACTCGGCTGGACGCAACCGGCGGCAGCGCAGACCAGGATGAGGACCGCAGAGACAAAAAGTACCCATGTTTTCATACCTACCTCCCGAGCAGAATGATTGCTCGGGCCTGGGTAATGAGGGAGGTTATATAAAATTATCGTAAAGCTTAACGTTGATCCAAGGGGTCGGCGCTCCTGGCCGCCTGGCAAAGGCACACCGATGCTCTTCGATCTGCCACCCCGCCGGCAATGGAGCGCCGTAAGCCCTGGCGCTCGTCGTGCGGGTCATCCTCAGGGTCGGGCTCTCAAGGCCCGCCGTCCCGGAGAAGTTTCACGAACTCTCTTCATGGCATTCTAATAGAGGAAGGGTCATAGCTCCCCTTCGATGTCCCTGAAAGTACGTTTTACTATTGCGCAGGTACTTGATATCACCGACGAGGAGGACCACCTCCACGAGCTCGTCACCGCGACGGCCCGGGCCCGCGGCGGGGTTCTCGATGACGAGGTCGAACCCCTCATCTTCGGGATCCTCGAGGACCTCGAGGACCACCTCGTGGAGCAATCCCGGGCGGGGAAGTTCAGGGGGCCGGATATGAAGAAGATCGTCTCGGCCTGGATCGACGAACGTCTGGCAGAGGTAGGAGGAGGATGACCTCATTCCTCGCTATTGATGAGACCCTGCACCATGCACATGAGGATCATGCCGGAGAGCGGCACGACGTGGGACCGGTCGTCGACGCGGATAGTCAGATGAACGTTGTCAAGGCCGGTGTAGTACTCGGTCCTCTGTTTGCCGTCGCGGTTGACGGCAATACCGTCCCTGTAGGGCTCCATACCGACGATCTTGCCAAGCGGGAAGTTGATCGTGCGCTTCCCGCCGGTAAAGACCATCCGCCGGTTCGTCAGCGTGAGCGTGCCCGAGTCGATCACCTTGATCTCTTCGTGCGACTCGCTCCTGGCCGCAAACCCACCCGTCCTGAAGTAGACGCCCTTTGCGATCCGAAAACTCGGGCCCGCACCACCGCCGTATGTCGTCCGCACAGAACGCGGTTCTTTGAGCGTGACCCCGGGTATGACCGCAACCGCACGTTCACCCCGCTTCAGGAGGACAGCGTTTGTCTCTACCCTGAGTTCCGGGACGAACCCTTGCTGGATCTTTTCAAGCGCGTACTCAAGGTCGAGTTCCCGCTGCCTGGCATCAGAGACGCCGCCGTATGCGATCCGCCGCCACTCATCGCCCGTCAGGGTCTGCTTGCCGTAGTTCTTCCAGACCGGGTTTGACCGGTCGGCTACCCCCGAGAACCTGAACGAGCCGTTGCCCGCAGGGGTGAACGTCGCTCCACAGCCGGGGCACGAGTAGACCTCCCGGGATGTCAGCCCGAGAAACCCCCTGCTCATGGTCTCTGCCAGGGGGTTTGCCCGGCATACCGGGCATCTATCTGACCACGACCCCTTTGCCGGGGCGGTCTTTGTCTCCCCGGCGAGCAGCCCCCCGCAGTTACTGCAGTACCTGCCCTCATCCTCAAAACCGCAGGCTGGACATCGCATGCCTCATCACCTCACGCCCCATCTCCGCCGGAGATGCCCGGGCATACAATCGATTGAGGATTTGCCTCCTTAAGACTTCCGGAATCCCCCGGGCGCCTCTTCGCCCGGGGAAAAGGGTTTTCCCCTTTCCCGCCCGAAACCTCATTACCGGGGGGTGCTCCGACGAACCAGGAGCCCAGCCCGGGAGGACACCAGATGGAGATCCCGCAGAGCACCCTCGACCGGATGGCCGAAAGCATGGCCGACCGCGAACTCCTCCTCTCGCCCCGCGCGACCAGGAACGCCGAGTATCTCCGGCGATCCGGCCACAGACCCGAGGAGCCGGCCATCAGGCCGCCGTTCTCCCGGGACGCGGATCGGATCATCCACTCGAAGGCCTACTCGCGCTACATCGACAAGACCCAGGTCTTCTACCTCGTCGAGAACGATCACATCACCCACCGCGTCCTCCACGTGCAGCTCGCGTCAAAGATCGCGAGGACGATCGGGCGGGCCCTCAACCTGAACGAAGACCTGATCGAGGCGATAGCCCTCGGCCACGACATCGGCCACGCCCCCTATGGGCATCTCGGGGAGGAGATCCTCGATGGCCTCTGCCGGGAACACGGGATCGGCGGCTTTTGGCACAACGTCCAGAGTGTCCGGTTCCTCGACAGCGTCGAAGACTGCGACCTCACCCTGCAGGTGCTGGACGGGATCCTCTGTCATAACGGCGAAGTCCATAACCAGTCTCTCAGGGTCGAGGGGGAGGCCGACTGGGACTCATTGGCCGAAAAACAGGGGAGGATCGAGGGCGGGGGCGACGCCCTCCCCCTCACGAGCGAAGGCTGCGTGGTCAGGTGCGCAGACAGCATATCCTACCTCGGCCGCGACCTACAAGATGCGCTCGAGGTCGAGATCATCGACGACCAGGACCTCGAGGAGTTCCCGGAGAACTGCATCGACCTCTTCGGTATCACCGGGAAGGAGGCATTCTGCGACATCAACCGGACGGTGCTCGATGTCCTCATCAGGGATATCATCGCGACCAGTTACGATTCCGACTGCATCGCCTTCTCAGACGAGGCCTCGGCCTCTGTTGCGGCCTTCAAGGACTTCAATATGGAACACATCTACCTGAGTCCGAAGCTCCGGAAGAACGAGGAGAAGATCCGGGTCATGTTCCGGTACCTCTTCGACCAGATCCTTGACGATATCGAGGAGGAACGTGAGGGCTCGCCGGTCTATGTAGAACTGATCAATGCACCGTGGGCGTCCCGGCGGTATGTCGATGCCGCCAGACCTGCGGAACTCACGAGAGATTTCATCGCCGGGATGACGGACCGCTACTTCGAGCAGGTCTTCCGGCAGTGCATCCTCCCGGAGCGGGTGCAGTCGAGATACCGCGGGTAACCCTCCCGCAGCCGGCGGTTAAAGGGGGTCCATCTCCCATTATCTTCTGAATCCATCCGGCAATTCTGGTTTGGGACTTTGAATGTAACCTGATGGTTCCTATACATTCATATATCGCCATAGGGCACGTATAAAGATGAACAGACACATTCTCATTCTCGGCCTGGCTGCGGTTCTCGTCCTGACTGCCGGGTGTATGGGGCTTGGTGGCCCGAACCCGAAGGTTGTAGAGGACTCTGCAACCAAAGATGTCAGCCTCTCCAAAGGGCTTGTATATAACGTGAACGCGGTGATACAGAACGACGGGGCTGACGGTGACGTCACCGTGACGGCGAAGCTGATCGATGAGGAGAAGGAGTTTGTCCGTGACCAGGCATCGACGACGGTCTTCATCCCCTCAGGGGAGACAAAGAAGGTCAGCCTCACGCTGGACGGGGATGTTGCCCGGACGTATAAGTACAGCATCGAAGTGAGCTGATCTAAATTCTATGCCGGGAGGGGATCTCCCCTCCCGGCGGGAGTTTTTGGATAACTTCGTGAGCAGAGACCTTTTCTTGAACTTTCGGTTTTTCCCCCGCTACGATGAGGCTGAGGCATATCATAGCCATTTTTAACACCTCGCCCAAATGGAAAGTATGGAACTGCTCCCCGGGATCTACGAACAGATTATCAGCGAATACCTCGCATCCAAACTCACCGGTCCCGAGAAAGAAGGGCTGGTCCTCAAAGGCCCCCTTAGGCGTTTTGACCCCCAGATAGTCCTCTCACGATACTTCTCCTGGATCCTCAGAACGGCCCTCCAGTCTGCCGATGAGCAACGCGTCCCGTTGGAAGATCAGGTCCAGACCTGCAACCGCCTCATCGAGCACCTTGCCAATGAACTCCAGGATCCGACCCTTGAGCGGTGTACGATCACGCCCGACGCAGAGGTTCTGCTCGGACTTGTGGAGCGTGGCAACCTTTCCGCATTAAAGAGTGCTCTATCCGCCCGTCCAGAGACCTCTATCGCACAGAGCAGCCTCTTCACCGGGTCCCCAAAAGAGCCCGGGCTCGTGGATGAACTCAGGAGGGAGATCAGAACCGCTGACCGTGTCGACCTCCTCATCTCATTCATCAAGTGGAGCGGGCTTCGGCTGATACTCGATGACCTGAAAGAGTTTGTCAAGCGAGGCCAGCTCCGGGTGATCACGACCTCCTACACCGGTGCGACCGACGTAAAGGCAGTCGAGGCCCTTGCGGCCCTCCAGAACACCACTGTCAAGATATCCTATGACACCGAACGGACCAGGCTGCACGCGAAGACCTACACCTTCCGCAGGAACAACGGTTTCTCCACCTCTTATATCGGGTCATCAAACCTCTCAAACCCCGCGATAACGAGTGGCCTTGAGTGGAACGTCAAGATCACTGAGCAGGATTCATACGACATCATCAGGAAGATCAACGAGACGTTTGAGACCTACTGGAACGACCCCGAGTTTGTCGCGTACAAACCCGAGAGCCGGGAAAGATTACAGCGTGCCCTCTCTAAGGAGAGGAGGAGCGAGATAGACCTCCGCCCGGTCTTCGATATCAGGCCCTACTATTATCAGAAGGAGATCCTCGATCAACTAAAAGTAGAGCGGGAGGTGCACAACAACTACAAAAACCTCATTGTCGCCGCCACCGGGACGGGAAAAACGGTCATATCAGCGTTTGACTACAAAAGCCTCATCAAGAGACCAGGGGAGTACCCCCGGCTGCTCTTCGTCGCTCACCGTGAGGAGATCCTGAAACAGAGCATCCAGGTCTTCCGGGGGATCCTCAGGGACCCAAACTTTGGGGACCTCATGGTCGGAGGGAGCGAGCCTGCGCAGGTTGAGTATCTCTTCACCTCAATTCAGAGCCTGAACAGCAGGAACCTCCCAGATATCACACCCGCGGACTACTACGATATGATCATCGTCGACGAGTTTCACCACGCCGCTGCGCCCTCATACCAGAGGCTCCTTGCGCACTACAATCCCAAGATCCTCCTTGGCCTCACCGCAACGCCGGAACGGATGGATGGACTTAACATCCTCGAGTATTTCAACGGCAAGGTCACCGCCGAGATACGGCTTCCTGAGGCGATCAATCGGAAACTGCTCGCTCCGTTCCACTACTTTGGTGTCACCGATGTCGTGGACCTTGATTCTGTGGCATGGAGGCGGGGAGCCTACGACCCAACTGAGCTCTCCAGGGTCTATACCGGAAACAGAGAGCGGGTTGACCGGATCGTCCGTGCCGTGCAGGAGTATACCACTGATATCCGTGATATCATCGGGCTTGGGTTCTGTGCATCCGTGGAGCATGCGGAGTATATGGCCGCATCGTTTCAGGAGGCCGGTATTCTGGCTGCCTGCCTTCATGCCGGAAGTTCCCGAGAAGAGCGTTCCACTATCCAGAGGCGTCTGGTTACACGGGAGATCCATTTCATCTTCGTTGTCGACCTCTACAACGAAGGCGTTGATATCCCGGAGGTGAACACCATCCTCTTCCTCCGCCCCACCGAGAGTCTCACGGTCTTTCTCCAGCAGCTCGGGCGGGGGCTCCGCCTCTCCGAAGGGAAGGAGTGCCTGACTGTCCTCGATTTCATCGGGAATCACAACAAAAACTTCCTGTTCGGCGAGCGGATTGCAGCACTCCTCTCACCGGGCAGGAGGAGCCTGGTCGAGCAGGTCTCCCAGGACTCCTACTCGCTCCCGAAGGGTTGCCATATCCACTTTGAGAAAGTGGCGCAGGAGAAGGTCCTTGCGAATATCAAGGCAAACCTCATGAACCGATCCACCCTCATCCAGAAGATGCGCTCGTTCCAGGCCGAGACCGGGGAACCCCTGAGTTTTGGGGAGTTCCTTCACCGATACAGACTTCGGCCCCTTGATATCTATCAGAGAGGGACGTTCTGTCAATTTGCCGCTCTCGCAGGTGTATACCCCGAGATCTATGCAGATGGCCGCCTCTTCCCTAAAATCGCGGCACTCAGACTGGCAACTCTGGACTCGCCGGGGGCAATCGAGTTCATCCAGAGGTTGCTCTCCGATCCCCACCATCGCCCCCGAAAAACCCTCTCAACCCGAGAAGAATGCATGCTTGCACTCTTCTACTACTCACTGAAGGATGAGCCTCTCCCCCAGGAGGATATAGATGTTGGGGAAATATTCCCTGATATTTTTGAGCACAATGAGCTCCGACGCGAGATCTACGACCTCCTTGAGTACAACAGAAAACATATCGAATACCCGAAAAAACCCATTGACCTGGGTTTCGCAAACGCCCTTGAACTCCACGCTACCTACACCCGGGCGCAGGCTTTTGCAGCCCTCGGCCACTACACCCTGACCGAGAAATCGGCAGCGGGTAGCCAGGAAGGGATTCTGCACCTCGAGGATAAGAAGGCTGATGTATTCCTGGTCACCCTGAATAAGACCGAGAAGCACTATTCACCCACCACAATGTACAAAGACTACGCCGTCAACGAGCAGCTCTTTCACTGGCAGTCCCAGAGCGCCACATCGGCATCGACGGAGACCGGTCGGCGCTACATCGAACATGAACGTCGCGGGAGCAGGGTCCTCCTCTTTGTCCGCGAGTTCAACAAGATCAACGGCGTCACGCAACCCTACATCTTCCTCGGGACTGCCCGGTACCGCTCCCACGAGGGGAGCCGACCGATGAGTATCATATGGGAACTCGACTATCCGATGCCGGCGGGCTTCTTCCTGAAGGCAAACAAGATGGTTGTGGGATAACAGCACCGAAACCTACATCTCCGCGGTGCACCAGACATAGGACAAACCACTGGGAGGCGTGATACAATTCCGACAAACCCGGAGCGATGTCCGGCAGTCCTTGTCCACGGGTGGCGGAGCCATCCCGGCATCTGGAACCGTCTCACCCCCGGGCTCTCGGGCGCGGCGGTGCCCTGCTGGAACTTTGACCACACAGCGATGCAGAACGCCGGAACAGAGGCGATCGCCGCCGCCCTCCGGGATTACATCCACGCAAAGCGGGAAGAGACCGGATACGGCGGCCCGGTCGACCTTGTCTGCCACTCGATGGGGACCTGCATCGCCCGCTACCTGCTCGAGGTCCTCGACGGCGGCGCACAGGAAGAGCAGGTCCGGCTGCTCGTCGGGATCGGCCCGCCGAACAACGGTTCAGCGATGGCCGAACTCTTCAACGACCCCGACCTGGGCCCCGAGGTGATCCGGAGCCTTGCTGGTGTCTTCGTGCCGCGGGACTACGACCCTAACGATGACACCATCGTCCAGGAGTTTCGGCCCCGGAGCAGGACCGTTGCGGCGCTCCGGGCTGCAGGAACCCGCGACGATATCGCCTACCGGATCATTCTGGCCGCGAACCTCACCGCGACACCGGCGTTCTTCCCGGCCTTCGACGGCAGGACATGGGAACTCGCCCCGGACGGAGAGTGGCGGACGACGTACGCCGGCGACGGGATCGTCCCTCATACCGACTCATACCTCCCGGGAGCGGGCATCGATATCCTCCCGCGAGACCCCGGGAACCTCGCCCGGAACCCGGAGCACTACTGCCACACCGGTCTGCCAAGGAACCCCGAGGTCGTCGCGCGGATCATGGAGTACCTCGCTAACCCTGACGCCGTGCCCGGCAGGGTCTCTCCTGAAGAAGTATAGACTCCCCGGAACCGCTCACCGCCTCTCTAAAGCCTTTCGTGCGGACTCCGCCCAGGCGTTGATCGCCCGCTCCAGGTCCTCCCCGGCCTTCCGTGCCGCCTCTTCGATCTGCTCGTGCGCATCAGGTGTCCCGGCGGTCGGAGCTGCCGGTGCAGGCTTGGGTTCCTCGACCCACCGCCCCCGCTCAAAGTGGCCTTTCGCCTCGCTCATGAACGTGGTGATGGATCCACTCCTGATAAATACCTATTTTTTTGCACCGCGCCGGCGGTGGGGGATACGTACGGTTGAGGGGGACAGAAAGCCCCTGATCGGTGGCGAACCCTTGGCAGCATCGGTATACCCGGACCCACCCCCATGCACAGGTTCATCTACTTCGGCGATATAAGAGAGAATCGATGATCAGGATTGCCGCTATCGAGGAATGCGAGCGCAGGATCTCTCCGGAAGCCTGCCGGATGCGGATCGCACGGTCCATTGGGTTTGTGGTCCTCTTCCTCCTGGTGATCCCGCACCTCCTCGGCCTCGCCTTCGGCGTACCCCTGCCGGCGGTCTTCACCCTCATCGCATCGACCTTCCTCCTCCAGGCAGCCGCAGCCCTCGTCGGCCTCTCGTTCGGGCAGCACCCGGCGGTTGTCCTCGTCTTCCTGACATCGGTTGCGGTCGCTGTCATGATCGGGATCCTTGAGATCTGCGACCTCTTCGCCGAGCGCTCCCTTTTTATCCAGCGGCTACTTAGAAAAATTGATGCAAAAATGGGCAGGATTGACTACCTGTAGCACTATGGGGCCCTGATGCTCATCCCGATCATATGGATCCCCGGGATCGCCCTCTACGGAGCCCCCGTCGTTGCCTGGCTCTTCCAGTACCCGCGCAGGATATCCATCCTCTGCATGACCGCCGGGTGGGTGATCGCGGTCATCGTGGTCATGGCAGCGGCGTTGGGGCTCGTCCGCCTGGCCTTCTAATAAAGGGGGCGGCCCGCTCAGTGGCGCTTCAGAGCCCGCCGGGCCGATTCCGCAACATCGTTGATCGCACGCGAGAGATCGGCACCGGCCGCCCGCGCTTTCCGCTCGATATGCTCCCGGCCTTCCTGTGTCCCGAAGAGGTGATGGCCGAGCCCGACGACATCATCGATCGCCTTCTGGACCGAGCAGGAGGCCTCCTGGATCCGTTCCTCGATAGCCGGGGCATCAGCCGCGGGTTCGGAGTCCTCGACCCAGCGGCCCTGCTCGAAGTGACCGTGTTCTTCGCTCATGCACTAAAAATACGCAGGCATCGGATAAAAACCTGGTTTCCTGCCGGGGATCGGGGAAGATTTTTTCCATCCCGGCGCAAGAGATCTCATATCTATGAACCACGACCTGAAGGCAGCAGTCCTCCGCCGGGGCCGGAGGATGGAGATCCCGCTCGTCGGGGTCGCGGGCACGGGCCGGTGGGAGAACCCGCCGTTTGAACCCTGGATGCCGGAGGAGTTCTACCCGCAATCGATATTTCCTCTCGCCCGGTCTGTGATCGTCATCGGCCTCCCGGTCCACCTCCCGGTGCTTGCGACCGCTCCCTCGATCTACTACCACGAACTCTACAAGATCGTCAACACCCTGCTCGACCAGTACACCTACCGGCTCGCGTCCTTCCTCAACGACCGCGGTTACCCCTCGGTCTTCGTTCCCCGGGATGGCTACGGGAGTATCGAGGTCCTCCGGAAGAACCCCGTTGCCTTCTTCTCGCACCGGCACGCCGCATTCCTCGCCGGACTCGGGACCTTCGGCGTGAACAACGCCCTCATCACGCCCGAATACGGACCCCGGGTCAGGTTCGGTTCGGTCCTCACCGCCGCAGACCTCCCGCCCGACCCCCTGCGGGAAGACGACCTCTGCACCCGGTGCATGAAGTGTGTCGAGGCCTGTCCTGCGGGTGCGCTCGACGGGCGGGACTACCCCGAAGGGCTCACAGATAAGGCAGCCTGCGCCGCGAACAGCGCCGATCTCGCCCGGCGCCACATCTCCCCCTGCGGCATCTGCATCACGGTCTGCCCGGTGGGGGAGGACCGGCAGCATTACGCCCCTGCCGGTGGCGAGGAACCCCGGTACCGCCGGGCCCGGGAACACGTACAGAGGTATGGTGGGCTGTAAGAAGCCCGACCACGAAAAATTGGGTTATTCCTGTTTTACCCTGCCCGTCAACCGGTCCATCATCTCAGGCGCCCGGTCCTTGAGACCGAGCCCGACGATGATGGCGATCGCCGCACCAAGCCCGAGCGCAACTCCCCAGGCGAGCGGGACGACGAAGACGTAGATGATCGAGAGGTCGAGCAGGAGCTGCTGGAGCGCGAGGATGACGACGATAAAGTAGAGGAACGCCCTTAGTGCCATCGCGATCACACCGAAACCCTCGATCCTCTGCGCTTCTCCCATACCCTCGAGGAGGTCCATGAGCCAGTCGATCAGGATGATCCCGACGACCAGGATCAGGATGAACGCGATGATGTTCGGGATGTAGGCCACGATGGCCGCGACCGCCGCCGTCAGGGATGCAATCTGGAGGACGCTGACAGCCGCGAGGATCGCGATGAGGTAGATGAGCCAGCGGACGATGAGATCGAATAACCGGACGATACTCACCCCCGACTTCTCGATGTGTGCCCCGACCGACGTCTTCCTGAGGGCGTCGTCGACACCGATCCGGTCGAGGATCTCGGCAACAACTCTTCCAAGGATCCGTCCCAGGATCCAGCCGATGATGAGAATGATGATTGCTGCAATGATGTTTGGTAGAAACAGAATGACATTGCGGGCCAGTTCTTGAGCTGGCTCAAACGGCGCCAGTATCTGCGCCGTGACGTCTTCTTTTGCCACGGTATACCACCGTGCCAAGAATATGGCAGGTACTATATTAATCTGATGTTCCACCGCACCCGGCAGGGGTTCTGGTGGAGGACGGAGGGCAGAGAAACCGTCCCTGGTCACCGCGGAGGGTGCCGGTCAGGGACCGGCCACTACCGGTTTCCGCCTGTCCCGTGCGGGGCGGTACATGAGCGCGAGCACCGCCGGCATGACGACGATCGCGCCCACGAGCGAGAACCCGACCGATATGACCGTCACGATCCCGAAGTTACTGATGATATTGAACGTCGAGAGGGTGAGCGCCGCAAACCCAAAGACCGTCGTCATCCCCGAGACCGTCACTGCGGTCCCGATCTTCTGCACGGCAGTCTGGATGGCGTCAAGGAACTCCATGCCCCGTGCCAGTTCCTCCTCGCACCGCTCCATGATCAAGATAGTGTACTCCGAGGCCACCCCGATGGTCATCGACCCGAGGACGGCGGTCAGCGGGGTGTAGTCGAGACCGAGGAAGTACATAATGGCCCCGTTCCAGCCCACGATGAAAGCGATCGGGATCACCGGCGAGACGGCGCTGGTCTTCCGGTAGACGAGGACCAGGAACCCGAAGATGAAGGCAAACCCGAGCACGGTCATCAGCGTCCTCGAATCACTGATATCATCCATGACGGCGGCGAACATCTCAAGGCCGCCCGTCACCATCACCCCAACACCGACCGGAGGTTCATTCCACGTCGCATCGCGCCGCATCTTCTCGATGAGGGACTTGGCGACGTCCATCTCCATCGAGACCGTGGAGAACTCAAGCACCGTCTCCATGTTCCCGTTGAGGTAGCGTTTCTGGGTTTCCACCGGGATCCGGGCGAGAACCTCGGCGACCTCCGCGCTGGTTTCGGGCAGGACCCCACCATTCTGATCTGCAAGCAGGGTTGCGATGCTGGTAACCCCGGTTATCTTGTCGTTGCGTTCGATCTCATACGCCCCAAACTCTGCTATCCATCTAAGCGTCTCATGACTGAGGACGTTCTCGCCGGTCACGATGATCGGGATGGTGCTCGTTGCCCCCATCGTCCGGGTGACCTTCTCCATATCCAGGAGAGGGGGCATATCTGAGGGGACGAAGGTTTTTTCGTCCGCACTGATGGGAACGCTCTGGTCGAGGTGGTAGCCTCCTGCCGCAACCATAGCAAAAAGCAGGATGACCGGGATCGGGTGTTTTGCGATGGTATACGCCAGTCGCCCAAGGAGGCGGTTATACCGTTCGATGAGAGAGTTGTCAGGCTCCGCAGAAGACCCGGCCTCCTTCTTCGGCTGGTAGCGGGTGATGATCGCAAAGACCGGGACGATGATGAGCGCCGCGACGTAACAGGAGATGACCCCGATGGTGCAGACACTCCCGAAGTCGGCCACCATCGGCACCGGGGCGAAGAACATCGCGATGAACCCAAGCGACGTCGCCATCATCGCGATGAGGACTGAAGGGCCCATCTGCGTGACGGTGGCCCGTATGGCTTCCGGGATCGTGCTGCTCCTGATCTCCTCGTCGAACCGGGCGTGGAACTGGATGGCGTAGTCGATCCCGATCCCGATGAGCACCGGGAACGCCCCGACCACCGTCATGCTGACCGGAATCCCGAAGAGGCCCATGAACCCGAAGGTCATGATGAGTCCGACAGCCACGACCCCAACCGGGAGGAGGCGGTAGCGGACGTGAGAGAAGAGGAGCGAGACTGCAAGGATCATGAGCAGCATGGCCGCAAGGATCAGCACGCCCATCTCGGTCCCTATCGCCTCGCCCATCTCTTTCGCGAACGCCGGGTTCCCGGAGACCGTGACCGAAAGACCGGGCGGGGGCTCTGATATACTGATGGCAGACTCGATGTTCTCGAGGACCTGCTCCTGGGCGTCCATGGAGACACCGGGCTCAAGGGTGATGACGCTGAGGGTCATGAGGTCCGAGGGCATCATCTGCTCGACGAGTTCCGGCGGGGCCTGCCCGATGATCCAGTCGATCTCTGCCTTTGATGCCGGTAAGGTGCCGCCGTTGGCCTGTTTGAGGAGGTCGACGACCCCGGTGACCCCGGCGACGTAGCGCTCGTTCCTGAGGTCTTCGTGGAGGTTGTCGATGTACCTGAGGACTTCGAGGCTTCTGACGCTGTCAGCCTCGTGGATGAGCATGACGGCGTCAGAGCCGTACGTATCCTTGTAGTGAGCAAGGAGCGCACCGCGCGTGGTAGTCTTGTCGATGTAGGTATCGTCGCCGGTCTCCATCGTTACCATCGAGAGCCCGAAAAATGCGAGGATAAAGACGGCTACGGCAACCCCGGCGACGGCCCAGGTGTGGTTGTTGATGGTGCCGGCGAGCCACTTATAGGGGTTCTTCATGCACGCGCCTCCAGCGTTCTCTCCCCGTACCCGTCATCGTCCCTGCCGGCAGGCTCGATACCGTAGTCCTGGGCGATGCGTCGCAGCCTCCCGGGATTCTGGATCCGGTATACCCATCTGTGACCAGGCAGGGATATCGCTGATTCTCTGTCTGTGGCGGGACGGTGGAGCGGGGCCCCGGTCCATACCCGGCCGGCCTCTTCCGGGATCGGTATCCTGGCGTGCGCTGGCCTCTGGCCCTGCGGGGGCCCGGTCTTGCAGGTGGTTGTGGTGTTCACGAGTGTCCTCACTGGAAATGACTTATTTGTGGAGATACTGTTTTTAAGGGGTCTAATATGAATCTACCGCGACCCCGGCGGAGCCGGTCTTTGCGATGACGCGCCGGGGCCAGGGCTCTCTCAGCGAGGAGATCTGTTATCGAAGAATAGAGTCGGGAGCGCTCTTTTGTTGCCGCACGTCGGTCATCTCTGGTTATAGGCGGCGGCTCAGCCACACCTGAGCCTGCCGCCGGGTACGCTTCCCGGGCATGTTGATGAAGGATGTTCCTTGAGATCCTGAGTATGGTCTCATCAGGGATTATCCGGCACTGTATTGTCGTCTGTTGCTTCTGGTGATTATCTCTTGCGTGCTGCTCTCTTCAGTCCTCACCGGAGCACTGTCGTGTCGATGGAGGCGGAGATGCCCGGGTTGACTTCCGGTCCTCGAGCGCGTGGACCTGCTGATGAGTGGAACCTCATGGACAACAGGGCTGCTCTCCGGTGGACTCGTCTTGCGAGGAGATGGTTTCTCTCTCGCCGATGTAAACATCTCTCTTCGCAAGCCATAAGTCTGTTGCAACTAAATGGAGGTGCAATGACTCCAGAGATTATCCCGGGGCTCCGCGCTCTTGGGATGAACGAGTATGAGGCGAACGTCTATTCCACGCTTGTCGGGCTGCAGAAAGCGACTGCCCGGGACATCCACGAGGTGAGCGGGGTCCCCCGGGGACGGATCTACGAGATCTTAAACGACCTGGCCCGGCGGGGGTTCATCGGCGTGGAAGAGGGGTCCCCGACCTCCTACTACATGCTGGATATCGATCAGGTCTTCGACCGACTGAAGGCCGACTATGTCCGCTCCCTCGAGGAGACGCGGGAAGCGCTCAGGACCCTCTCGATAAAACCACGTCTTCCCCCGGTCTCGTTCTTCATCCTGCGGAGCGGGTGGGCGATCGAGAACCATATCTCCTCGCTCTTCCGGCGGGTGAAGAAGAGCATGGTCATCCTCTGCTACAGCCCGGAGTTTCTCAAGAAATACTGTGGCATCATCAAACCCCTTGAGCGCAAGATCAATCTCTACGTGGTCGTGCGGAAAAAAGAGGAGTATGTGGGCATCAATCTCCCGATCTACGAGGCCCGGGGGACCGTGATCGAACTCCTGGAGACCAGACCGATGATGGATGAGATCGGGCCGAGCGGCGTGATACGGGACGAGTGCTCGATCCTGGTGGACGGCCGGGACTTCTTCGCCATCGTCACCGCGGGGTCGGGGCGGTACGCGGTGGTCGGGTCTGATATGCCGATCATCAACTACCTGCAAAAGACCATCGTCGAACGAGTGCGGGCGGAGTGAGGGGCGGGGGTTCCCCGCACCCTTACGATCCCACCGGGTTTACGACCCTTCCCACAAAGAGGATCGTGCCAGAGTCCTTCTCGGTGATCAGGAAGATGAACGGGTGGTCGGCCCGGAAGACAGGCGTGGTATCAGGACGTGCACTGGTAATACCCATGACGACCCCGGTCGCCGCCGCGGCCTCGGTGCCCTCTTCGTTGACGTCGACAAACGCCTTATGGACGACCCCGGATATGAAGAGGTCTTTCGTGCCATCCATCCCTGAGAGGTCGGCTGCGTCGGTAAACGCCGTCGGCATCCCCATCGCTGCGAGCGTCTCCGGGAGGCTGTAGCCGTTCTCGAGCGTGAACTTCGGGAAGGAGACTCGAACCTGCTGTTTGACCAGCGACTGCCGGAGGTCTGCGATCTTCTCTGCAGCAAGGACCTCCTCCGCGGCCGCCAGGTTATCGCCTACCGGCAGGAGGACGAGCATCGCAAGTTCGCTGCCGCTTTCGTGGGCATACGGCATCTCAAGCACCTGGAGGGTATCGGTCTCGTTGTACCCGTAAATGGCATCTTCATCAGTCCGGTGCATCATCGGGACGCGCACGGTCTCGTTTGGTCCGACCCGGAACTCTGCCTCTTTTGTCTTGTTCAGATCGAATTGGTTGACCCAGGTACCCTTGAAGTAGACGGCGTTTGTGATCACGAGCCTGGTCATGGTATCGATCGACCCGGCTGGGAGGAGGTCGCGGATCCGGTCTTCGGTCTCTCCCTCCACCCACCGGTTGATCGTCTGCCGCGAGGCCTCGGGGTTGCCGGCAAAATCAAGGTTTGTTGCGTTTGCCGAGTACCAGTGTTCAGCCACATCGATGTACTCAGGGAGGAACTGATGCGTCTCCTCGGCCCAGAGGGCGTTTGCGGTGTGGAGGGTGTAGTTTTCATCGCCGTGGTTCAGGCCGGCATCGATCGCTGAGAATCCAACTCTTCTGATGGTGTCGTTTGCCGGGAGGTGGAGCACCGTCCTGATCTCATCGGCGGTCGTGCCACGGGCGCCCTCGTAGGTGATCGCAAGGGCTGAGGAGATGCTGTAGGGCGAGAAGAAGAGGTTCTGGTCCGTGTATTGCGGGTCGGCTGCGAGCTGCCGGTAGAGGTCAAATGCAAACCTGGTGTTCCCGGCCGTCACGTTGCCGACATCGCCGGCCGGCGTCTCCTCCCCTGGCGGTGGCGTGGGGTCCGCGGTTGTCGCCCCCTGCATCTCTGTGCACCCCGCGGCGATGCAGCCGAGCGCGGTGAGGGATGCCAGGAGCAGTATGAAGATGGCATTTCTGTTCATGATCTGGTCTATGGGGCACCGGATAGTTATAACATGCGTTGACTTCGACTTTTTTCGAAGTCTTACCGCACCG
>NZ_DAQR01000001.1:0-472 GCF_002502935.1 Methanoculleus sp. UBA413 | reverse complement strand
AAAATAATCGTAGTGCCTGGAGGGGCGCTCCTGATGCGCTAGCGGAGCATTTCATCTCATATTGTCCATGCAATACTGCCTCTCGCGCGAAGAATGTGTATCCCCACCCAGCCGGAACTCTTTGCGCCCCCCCGCGTGCTTCCGCGTGAGGTTGTATCCCCGTCTTCATATGTGGCAATTGGCATTCCACCTCGTGCATCGAAATCTTCAAAATAAAGTGACACGGTGCACTAGTGGACTATTTCATCTAATATTGTCCATGCAATACCATCTCACGCGAAGGGCGCGAAGCCGCGAAGTTCGGTTGCTGGGCGGCATAGTCCCCTTCGCGTCCTTCGCGCCTTCGCGTGCGGTGGCGATCGCTACTACGCATCAGGACCCGCAACATAAGGTGAAACGGTCCACTAGCGCGTAAGCGGCATACAGAACGGTTCTTCCTGGTCGATTACAAACTCCCACTCTTCTTTGCACG
>NZ_DAQR01000021.1:19659-19834 GCF_002502935.1 Methanoculleus sp. UBA413 | reverse complement strand
GAGTGCATGGATGGTCTATGAAGATCAGGTTGCTGTCTGCTCTGATTGTGCTCCTCCTGGCATTCGCATTCTGTGCCGCCTGCACCGGTTCCGAAAACGGCGGCGGGCCACCCGCGACCGAGACCCCGACGGCCACGGCAACGCCCGTGGCCACGACGACCCCGGTCTCGCTCAC
>NZ_DAQR01000021.1:7836-19495 GCF_002502935.1 Methanoculleus sp. UBA413 | reverse complement strand
ACGACGACCCCGGTCTCGCTCACGCCCGGCCCGACGCAGACGCTGCCCCCAGGTAAGGAGGTTGAGTTCCAGATTATGGCCGGATACCCCTCCCGGTTCACGCACGACCTTACCATCACCTTCAGCGGTGGCAAAGGCCAGGATCTCCTGAAGAAGAACATCGATCTCCGCGTGACCAAGTCGACCGGCGATGTCGTCACCGAGACCCTGCAGCCGGTCATCGGCGATGAGGTCACCATCACAGATGCAAAAGGTGAGAACAGGGTTGAGATAACCGTCTCCCTCGTCACGGGAGGCACCTACAAGGTAGTAGACAAGATCGTAGAAGTCCCATAACCAAAAAATTACTTTTTTGTAAGCTGCTGACCGGCCCTGGGGGGGCGTCATAACGGACGCCTGACGGGTTCGCTGATGGTGCTTCAGGAGAGAACCGAGACCGGGAAGACTTCCTCCGCGAGGCTCTGCTCCTGGGACCTCTCCCTCCGGGCCGGATTTCCACATTCCACGGGACCCCCGGGTATCGCCCCGCACTGCCCCCGCCCCTGGTGGGCGGAGGAGGAGCGCGAAGCGCGGGCGGGGTGGGGGCTACAAGGGTCCACTGCACCAAGCGATCCCCGGGAAAAACCAGGTGCAGGGAGAGCCTGCACCCCACCTGCTGTATCCATGCAGCTATGAGTTACGCCTCAGGGTTGGTTCACAGGTTCAGCCTGAATCTCCAAAATAGAGGGAAGGGCATATTCCAGGGCCCTGCTGAGTTCCTGATCTCACCTCTTCTCCACGCTCCACCGTATGAGCAGGCCGTCATCGAGCCGTTCGGTCCCGATGATGCGTAACCGTGCAAAATCCGCCTCCCTGAGAAAACCGGTGCCGTCCGCTGGCGTTGGGGCGTCCTTTCCGCCGATGACCATGTTGCCGATGAATGTCTGGAGTTCGTCGACGAGCCCCTGCTCAAAGAGCGTCCAGATCAGGGTCCCCCCGCCCTCGACCATCAACCGGCGGACGCCCCGCCGGTAGAGTTCCGCAAGCAGCGCCCCAAGATCGACGTTCTCATCACCTGCGACGATGACGTCGGCATGCTCCGCGAGGGCCTCCACCCTCTCCCGGGGTGCTGCACGTGAGACCGCGACGATACGTTTCCCGGTCCCCTTCTGGAGTATGTCTGCATCCGTGGGTGTCCGCCCTGCGCTGTCCACCACGATGCGGATAGGATGCTCGTCCTTTCCGGCCGCTACGCGCTCGGCCCGGAGTTCCGGGGACTTGACGGTGAGCGAGGGGTCATCGGCAAGAACGGTGCCGATGCCGACCATAATAGCATCGCTCTCCGCCTTGATCCGGTCGACCCGCGAGAAGTCTTCAGTCCCTGAGATCCGAACCTGCCGCCGCTCCCTCGTCGAGATCTTCCCGTCAGCGCTCATGGCAATGTTGATAAAGACGAACGGGCGCATATGCTACGTTTGCATGACGATCTTCATATATCTGTCCTCCTGCGGCGTGGGGCGATCCGCGGCCTTCTCCAGCCCGTCTGGTGAAGAGGAAATATCCGACACCGATTCCTGCCAAAGCGGACAGAACTATTTATCTTCTCGAATTATTATCTATCCGGTGTCTGAAGATTTCGATCATTATATATGAGGCTTGTTGAATATCTCTCATTATCTTCCATGGCTCCAGACCCGCGGCTACATGTCTTCTTCCGGGAAAACATCTTCAGCGAGACGGATATCGTCAAAATGATTGTGATATTGTCGTTTTCGGCAATAGCACTCATGCTGACGGCGAACGGGGTGGAATCCGATGCCTATCTCTTCTCTCCCCTGCTCTGCTGCATCCCCATCCTCTTTGCCGTCCTCTGGTTTCCCCGGCACGGGCTCCAGGTGACCGCACTCCTGGTTGCCGGGTTCGCCCTCATCCATCTCCGTTACATGGCACTTGGCTTTACCGTAGATCCAATAGTTCCGGGATTGTACGTGGTGGCATTCTTCTGGTTCTTTGGGGCTATGACCCTCTTCTCACAGCACTCCCATCTGGCTGTCTCCCGGTACAAGAGCCTCGTCGAGAATGCCCGCGACGCAAAGTTCCTCTGCGATCCGGAGACGCTCCGGCTTCTCTGTGCGAGCAGCCGGTTTGCTGAGGTCCTCGGCTACGCGCCCCATGAACTGGTCGGCATCCCGGCTGAGAAGTTCTGGGCGGATGGAACTGCGAAGACCCGGTTCATCCAAGAGATGAAGAAAGAGGGCTACATCGGGAATATGGAGATGATCTTCCTTGCGCGAAACGGCGATGCCCACGCGGTCCTCCTCTCCTGCCGGGCGCTGGTCCCTGAGAACCTCTTTGAGTGCACGGTCGTGGATACCGGCAACCTCAGGAGCGAGCGGGATGATCTTGTCCAGTCAAACGGCCGTCTGCGGCGGCTCATCCACCAGTCAAACGATATCTTCTTCATGCAGGATACTGCAGGCCGTATCCTTCACTTCTCCTGGATGCGCGCACCCGAGCACAACATCTCTCCCGACGACCTCATCGGTCTCGGTGCTGACGCCCTCCTGTCCGACGACCTGGCCGTGCGGCATATGGAGGAGGTCCGAAAGGTGGTGGATACAGGGGAGACCGCCCAATACAACCTTGACCTCGAGATCGCGGGCGACCGTCATACCTTCTCCATCACGATCGCCCCGATGTACGGGGGGGATGGCGGCCTTATGGGTATCATGGGATCGGCGCGCGACACTACCGAGATGAGGCGGCAGCGGCTTGCCTGCAAGCAGATGGCGTGGGAGATTGACCAATGGAAGGAGTTCGTCACCACCATGTCCCACGAACTGCGCACGCCGCTTCAGCCGCTCATCGGTTATCTTCAGATGATCGTCGATGATCCCGGGTATTACGGTCTTTCAGAGGAGATAGGGAAGTACCTCAGGACCTGCCTTCTGTGTGCCCGACAGGAGCAGGCCGTGGTGGAGAGGATGGTCGAGTTGAGCCTGCTTGCAATGGACCATATCGAGCTCACCATCCGGGAGGTCTCACTCCGTCGTCTCGTCGATTCTGTCATCACCGGAGGCAACTACGACCGGGAGGCGCAGATGAGCAACGAAATATCTGAGGATGTCTGTATATGGGGAGATCCCGACCGGCTCTACCAGGTGGTGGAGAGCCTGGTATCAAATGCAGTTAAGTATAATGTGCCGCCAAAAAAAGTACGGATACGTTACACGGAATCAAATAAGAACCATTATATTATGGTGTGTGATAATGGCATCGGTATCTCATCTGATGTCATCGAATCGATCTTCAGGCCGTTCTATATCGGGGGCGCCGATAAACTGAACCGCAAAGGGGGGCGAATAGGCCTGGGGCTCGCCATTGCGAATAGGTACATCCAGCTGCATGGAGGAGAAATAACTGTGACAAGCGTAGTGGGTGAGGGGAGTACCTTCACCATCAGAATACCACGGGAGGTATGAACCATGGGAAGCAAGATCATGGTCGTCGATGATGATCTGCCGACGCTAGAAGTGATGGAACTGCTGCTCCGGAAGATCAACCGCGAACCGGTACTGGTCCATAACGGGTGGGATGCACTGCGGATGATCAAGAAGGAGAAGCCTGCCCTCATCATCCTCGACGTGATGATGTCTCCCATCGACGGGTGGCAGTTCCTCGAAGAACTGAAGCGGAATGAGGAACTCAAGGATATCCCGGTCCTGCTCTTTACTGCAAAACATGTCTGGCCGGAGGAGTATTCCCGGTATGCGGAGGATATCGTCGGTGTCCTGGAGAAGCCCATCTCGCTTGCCGAACTGAAAGCGGCGCTGGAGAGGGTTCTTCCCCGTGACTCCTCTTCTCGTCCAGACAACGGCAACGCTCAGGTTAAACCGGAGATCCGGAGCAGATAACCTCATTGCGCGGTCCCTCCCCGATGCATCGTTTCCGGGAAGCGCCCGTCCCGCACGGTAACAGCGATTCTGATCGTGCCTGCCTGCACCGGGGCTCCCTGCCCCACACCGAAAGGCATTTTATTGGCTGGAGGTGTATTACCCGGCAGTGGAACTCTGATGATCGTTACTGATCTCCCGGGTTGTCCTTCCCTCAGGGAGTACCGGCAGATTGTGGGAGCGGAGCGGTTCTCAGCCGTCGAGGAACTTGCAGAACGCCTGAGCGGCATCAGGCTCCAGGAGATCAACTCGACCCGCTACGGTGGCGGCGTGGCCGAGATCCTGATGTCGTACGTTCCTTTCCTCAACGCGCTCGGCATTGAGACGGTATGGAGCGTCATGGAGGCCGAACCCGCGTTCTTCGACGTCACAAAGACCCTCCACAACTTTCTCCAGGGCCGGGACGGGTTCTCGCCGGAGATGATCGAGACCTACTGGGATGCCCAGCGGCAGAACGAGGGTCTGATTGAGGATGATTGCGACGTTGTGACCATCCATGACCCCCAGCCGCTCGGCCTGATCGAGTTCCTGACAAGCAGGGATCTCGCCGGGAAGAGGCTGATCTGGCGGTGTCATGTCCAGCTGGAGACGGTGCCGACCGAGACGGTGGGGAGTATCGGCAATATCATGCGGCGGTTGGTCGAGAAGTACCACGCAAGCATATTCTCCAGTTTCCAGTATCTCCCTCTCTGGAGTGTGCCGAGTTTCATCATCCCGCCGTTCATCGACCCCCTCTCAGAGAAGAACCGCGATATCCCCGCTGCCGAGATTGACGCCACGCTGGAGAAGTACGGGATCGACCCGGAAAAGCCGATCGTCTCCCAGGTCTCCCGTTACGATGTCTTCAAGGACCCAGTCGGCGTCATCCAGGCGTTCAAGAGGGTCCGCAGGAAGACTCCCTGTCAACTCGTGCTCGTCGGCGGGCGGGCATGTGACGACCCTGAGTGCTACATTGTCCTGCGCGATGTGCGCGAGACGGCCGAGGACGATCCCGACATCCATGTGCTCGATCTCCCGCCTGACAGCCACCGGGAGATCAACGCGCTCCAGCGGGCGTCGGACGTGGTCGTCCAGAAGTCCATAAAAGAGGGGTTCGGGCTGACGGTGACCGAAGCGCTCTGGAAGGGGAAACCCGTCGTCGGCGGGAACGTCGGCGGCATACCGCTCCAGATCCGCGATGGATGGAACGGCTACCTGGTCTCGACGGTTCAGGAGACCGCTGATAGGATCCTGCACCTCCTCCGACACCCGGAGAAGGCCGCGGAGATGGGAAGGCGGGGCAGGGAGTTTGTGCGGGAGTACTACCTGCTCCCCAGGGGCGTGCAGGACCACCTCACCGTCGTCGATCAGCTGGTCAACGGCAGGATCACCGCCCGGGACAGCGTCATCTGCTACCACCCGCAGGTGGTGACGGCACGGATGGCCACGGGCACGCCGCAGTACTGATTGGTGCCCTCCCCCGGCCCCCTTGGTTGAGGGGCTACGCGATCACTCGATGGGTATCTCCTTTCCCCCGGGTCCGGTGATCTTCATCTTCGTTAAGCGCACTTCGAGGACGCCGTTCCTGAAACTGGTCTTTGCGGCTTCTCCTGTTACACTCGCGGGCAGGCGTATCAGCCGGCTCAGGGTGCCGCCGCCGCGTTCCTGGATGTAGTATCCCTCCCCGGCCGGCCCGGCCCGCCTTGCCGTTATCCGCAGGGTCTGCGGGTTCAGCAGCCGGATATTGATCGCATCCTCCTCTGCGCCGGGGAGTTCCGCAACCACGATCACCTGGTCACCGTGGTCGAGGATATCAACCCGGAAGTCCGCGGAGAGGCCTCGGAAGTCACGGTCGCTCCCGCGGGATATCGGCGGCAGCCTGTCGGTCTCCACGTCCCTTACGGTCCTCCCCTGATCGTCCGCTGGCTCATCTGGGCGCCTTCGCGCAGGACCGGGACCCTCGTTCTCTCCTGTCAATGGCTCCTCCTCCTGGCTGGTCTGGTATGCTGGATCGAATGGCTGGTCGCCATCCGGGGATCTCTCGTGAGCTGGTATACTTAAGCCTTCGCACAGGGCCGCCCCTGCACAAACCTACGCCTCCGGCAGTGTATATCTTGCGGTCCCGGAGCGGCCCGGAGATGGCCCGATCAGGATAATTGGGCTGTTATCTTCGGGAGTATCGCCCGGGTTGCCGGGAGGTGTAGTTGTTGCCCGTCCTTATGCTGCCCGTCAGATATTTGTAGCCTGACCGGTATGGTGGGGAGAACCCCGGGTCACGGGGGTGACCACTCCGGCCGCCTCCGTGTCACCATATCGCCCGGGAGCCCCTCCCCGGTGGATGGTTCGGCGGGGTTATGGAGGAAGACGAGATGGCCCAATTTAAACCCTTTGAACTGGAAGGAATACCGATCGAAGAGCAGCCTATGAACTGGAAGGATATGCTTCCGGCCCCGTATGACAAGAAGGCGGTGGGCGCCTACACCCGGACCCGGGTTATCCTTATGAACGGCATCGAGAACAACGCTGTCCTCATGTCGCACGCTATCGAGCGGATGCACCCGGACCCCGAGGTGAAGCGGGCGATGGCCCTGATACGGCGGATCGACTCCCAGCAGCAACTTGCGGTCAACTGGCTCAACCCGGCTGACCAGTCGGTCATCGAGACGACGCTTGGCTACGAGCAGGTGGCGGTCGACCTTACGGCGAATCTGGCGAAGAACGAGCCTGATTCCTACGTGAAGCAGACGCTGGACTTTGCGCTGCTCGAGGACTTCGACCACCTCTACCGCTACGCCTGCCTCTACGACTACATCGAGGGCGGCGACCCCGAGGTGATCGTCCAGGGTAAGACCGATGTGAAACCAGGCCGGCCGACGAGCATCGAGCACCGTCACCCCGATGACTCGATGCGGAAGCACTACGACAAGGATTCGGCCGATATCAAGACGAAGATGAACTACAACACGATCGTCTCGGGGGAGCAGCAGACGATGCTCTTCTACCGGTCGCACGGGTTCATGTATCCTGATGCGATCGCGCGGCAGCTCTACGCGGAGATTGCCGAGATCGAGGAGCAGCACGTGACCCAGTACGGGCTGCTCGGCGATCCACGGGAGACGATGCTTGAGAAGATGGCGATGATCGAGCTCAACGAGGCCTACAACTACTTCTCCTGCGCAGAGACCGAGAGCGATTCAAGGATCCGGAGCATCTGGGAGATGTTTGCGAGGATGGAGATCACGCACTTTGCCATGTGTGCCGAACTCATCAGGAAGCACGAGGGCCGCGATATCCGGGATATCATGAAGGCCGACGTCATCGAGCCCCTGATCGTCTTTGAGTCGAACAAGGATTACGTCAACCGGGTCATCGATGAGCAGCTCGACCTTTCACCCCACAACATGGAGTTTGTGCGGCTCCGCGACCTCCCTGACGACTGGGCGAGTTTCGCCTACCAGCGTGTCATGAACGCGAAGGGCGTCCCGAGCGAGGATGTCGTCGGCAAAGCGGTCCGCGACCTTGCAGAGCGCGACCAGGCGGAGAATATCCGGAGGGTCAAGCAGGAGATGGCGCGCCGGGTGGAGAAGGGCATGGCGGCAGTGCCGGCCCGGTGAAATCTCTTTTTTGCGTGACGGTCGGGGTTGCAGAGGAGTGCACGTGAGCGCATGCTGCGCCCCCTGCTCCGTGGGTTCGCCGCCTCCGGTCTTCGACCTGTATTCTGTCGTCGTAGCGGATCGCGAAGATCCGGCAGAGCCAGGCCACCCGGCCGGTATCGGCGGTGGCAATGAGGTCCCTCCTGTTCTCCCCGACTCCTCAACCGTTACAGCAATCTCGACACTGCCTGCCGTAATAGAAATGTTTATAATATTAAGCGCATATGGGTAATATATACCAACAGAGGAAAGAAAAAATGCCAGGATTTGATGGTACTGGGCCCCGAGGCATGGGGCCGATGACCGGGCGGCGTATGGGCCGGTGCGTCCAGCCGCCGCAGCCGTTGGCAGAGGGCAGCCCTGCTGGAGAGACGAGCGAGACCACCCCGAAGGCTCCGGTTCAACAGCCGCAGGTTTACGGCCTGGGGAGAGGCGGGATCCCCTGGGGGTGCGGCAGAGGATTTGGCGGCGGACGCAGACGCCGGTGGTGAACGCCTGATACGAGCTGGTGCAGGCCGGTTTGTCATCCGGCCGCACCTCGCTGAGCCTGCCGGGGTGCAGTGAGCATGACGGCAGTGGTTGATCCGGAACTCTGCACCGGGTGCGAAACCTGCGTGGATGTCTGCCCAGCTGTAGCGATCCGGATGGAAGAAGGAAAAGCAGAGGTTGATCCCGGGCTCTGCGTCGATTGCGGTACCTGTGTCGATGAGTGCCCTTCCGGTGCGATTCATCTCGAATAGTGCCGGTCGGGTGAGAACGACTATTTTTCAGATGATTTTACGGGATAGCCCTTTTATCTAGTGAAACCCGGGTATGGGTGGTAGCAGGCTACCCGGGTGGTGGAGCGTGATTGGGAGAATGAGAAGGAGGGTTTGGTGCCGGTCCCACAAGGAGGTGTTTGGTGATGCGTGCAGATGAGGTTCTTGCACCGGCCCTGTGTTTTACCAGCACCGCCATCCGCGACCCCGGCCCCGGCCGCCACCCCGGGGCATCCCTCCCCGGCCGAGACCGTAGACCGGTCCCGGGTAAGGCGAGTATGGAATGCGACAGCCCCACATGGGCGGCAGCCGCCTTCGGGTGGCGGGAAGGCAGTAGCCGAATCCGCCGCCGGTCATCGGGCCCTGCCCTCCCGGTCCTGTGCCGTCAAATCCTGGCATGGTTTCCTCCTGCGGGCGTACCCCCGCCCGCTATTATTACTCATATGTTCATAAGTAAATAAATATTTCTATCGCGGCGGGCGGCGAGCGAAAAGGCCGGTATTGGTGTTCGTGCCGGGTTACCTCGGAGAACCACGCGATCGCTATCAAAACATCCCGGGTCCGGGAGTCCTGCGCGGCAAGCCCGGAGAAACGGCAGGCCTCGCCGGGACGGGGCCTGCAAAAGGCAGAGTGCCTCCGCTTGCCTGAATGTTAACGAATGCGGGCCGGTCCATTCCTGGTTCGGATCTATCCTTCGTTCCAGGAGTTCGGCAACGCGCATCGTGCTTCGCGGGCAAAAGCCAGGGTTCTCTCGGGGTTGCGGACACCGTCTTTCTTGACGCCGGTATGCACATCGACTCCATAGGGGCGGACTTTCCGTATCGCCTCGCGAACATTCTCCGGAGTGAGCCCTCCTGCAAGTATCACGGGAATCGCCGAGGTTGCAACAATTGTTGCACTGATATTCCAGTCGTGAGGGATTCCTGTCCCCCCGATCTTCTCGCTGGTCCTGGTGTCAAGGATGAGCGCATTGGCATAGGGCTCGTAGCGTTTTCCCATCGCTATGGCCGACTCGTCCGTCACGTGAACGGCTTTCACGATCTTCAGATACGGGAGTGCGTTACGGATGACGTCTATCTCGGATGGCTCGATGGTATCCTGGATCTGCAGTGTCGTGCAGCGCGAGTCCTTCACCAGTCTGATGAGGTCTTCTGTCTCCTGCAGGTGGGTGACTGCGACCGGTTCGATGAACGGCGGGAGCTCTCGTATCATCTTCGCGGCTTCTTTGGGAGTTACGACGTCGCTGCTCCGATGGGTCACGCCCATGATGAAACCCAGAGCATCACAGCCCGCATCGACGGCGCACTGCATATCCGCAAGACCGGTTGTTCCGCAGAATTTGATACGCATCAGAATCTCTCTGTCGTTATGGCAGAATAGGATACTCCCAGATCGGTAGTGCTCCAGCATCTAACTGATAATTGATCTCAGAGGGTCCGACCGAATTACGTTGCGCACCAACCCGCGTTCATGACAAAAAATAACCTGGGGAGAAGATTTCCATTATCGGGTTCTGGTGAAGCCCTATTCTGGCTGTCATTCTTCCCCGACGAGATTGGTGTCGGACCTGGCCTGGAGTTCGACCTTTTTCTTCTCAAGCATGTCCTCATGCCGTGGACCGTGGTGGCTATCGCCATGGGGGTGGGGCTGACGGGGAGGGGTCTCCCCCTCCCCTGTCTTGCGCAAAGAACCGCACCCCCATCACCCCACCCTGCCCGGCCTCCGGCCTCCTCCCCCGCCCCAGGGGGCGGGGGCAGTCATGGCGATACCTAAGGGAAGGCCGTGCCCCGGACTGCAATCAATCGGGAACACCCAGACGAGATCTCAACAAAGTTTAGTATCAGTTGTTTCGTAGGGCACTACTGCACCATTTCATCTAATATTGTCCATGCAATACCGCCTCTCGCGCTCTCGCGCGAAGCCTTGATGCCCGTGTATCTCCCCCCAACCAGAACCCTTCGCGTTCTTCGCGCCTTCGCGTGAGATCGGCGATCACTCCAGCGCACCCTCAAGTTAAGGTGAAATAGCCTACTACTCCCAGGTCCCGGGTGTGCGGGTGCTACTATCACATTTGTGATACGAAGGCATCAGAAAAGTTGCTCGAAGTGCCCCCGCCCGGATTTGAACCGGGGACAACCAGATCTTCAGTCTGGCGCTCTCCCAGTCTGAGCTACAGGGGCTTTCTGCCTAACAATGTAGTCGTTCGTTCCTAATAAATTCTGTGCTCCCCGGGCGGGCAGCCCCCGCATCCCCCGGGGAACCGCGGCGGGCCCGAAACCGCCTGTTTATCACGTCCCACAGCGATACTACTGGACAATGGGCCGGAGTGATCAGAAGTCAGGTGCCCGTGGCACAAACCTCATGCAGGCGCTCTCCGGGAGGACAGGGGCCGTCGTGCACCTCACACACAACGACCTCGATGCTGTCGGAGGGGACGCCATCCACCGGAGGAAGTACGGTGACGTCTTCACCATCTGGTGTTCGGTCGGCAGGTTCCTCTCCCTCCTTGACGCCGTGGCCGGCTCCCCGGGGCGGGGCGACCTCCTCAGCATATCGGACCTCGGATACCAGCAGGGCGTCGAGCAGCGGCTCGCCAAGGCCCGGTCGAACGGGTGGCGGATCGAGTGGCGCGACCATCACCGCTGGAAGGACGAGGAGGTCCGGGCCGTTGATGCGAGGACAAGCCTCCTCCACATCGACGTTGCCACCTGCGCCACCGGGATCGTCGCCCGCGACCTTGCGCCCGGCGATGCGGTGGCGGAAGAGATCGCCCGGGTCGTCTGCGACTACGACCTCTGGAAACACCGGGACCCCAGATCGAAGATGCTCGGCCAGGTCGTGATGCGGAAGGGATGGCGGGAGTACGTCCGCGACAACCTTGTCCGGGGCACCATCGTCGATGCGAAGGTCGAGAGCGAGTATGCAGAGATCGTCCGCGAGATGGAGCGGGACATCCGGCACAGCCTCCGGCATACCACCATCATCGAGGACGGGCGCTACCGGATCGCGTTTGCCCCCCTCTACGGCTACCCGAGCGAGACCGCGCATGCCATCAGGGACGAACTCGGCACCGATATCGAGGTAGTCGTCTCCGGAAACGGTCGTGTCTCCATCCGCTCCGTTCCCCCGATCAGTCACCTCATCGCCCGCGAGTTCGGCGGCGGCGGCCATCCCCACGCGGCGGGGGGCACGTTTCCGTTCAACCTCCTCGACCGCATTCTCTTCTGGCTCTTAAAGCGGAACCGCCACTACCGCCTCCTTGCTGATGCGGCGGAGTCTATCGGGAGATGAACGCCCGGTCGACCAGGCGCTTCCAGTAGTCGGGGCAGGCCTCCTC
>NZ_DAQR01000021.1:3868-7554 GCF_002502935.1 Methanoculleus sp. UBA413 | reverse complement strand
CCCGGTCAAGCTCTCCCGCCGGGAGGATCAGGTCGCCCTGGTACTCGAGCAGGAGTTCAAGGTCGAAGGTCTCCGGGTTCCGGGGGAAGAAGACGATCTTTCTTCCGGCAAGTATCTCAAGTTCAATCTCGTCCGCCAGATCAGCGATCAGAACGTGCCCCCGCACACCCACATCCCGCATCTCCCGCGCGAGCCGGGCGTACCCTGTCGCGATCGTCTCGGAAAACTCCTCCGCGTCCCCGATGTAGGCGTCGTGAAACCCGAGCATGTGGGGGGCGGGGAGCGAGAACCATGCGCCTTTCCGTCTTGCCTGGATGTAGCGTGCATCCGTGACCACGGCGGTGGGGTCGATGCCAGGTTCATTGACGAGCACCCCGTCCGCCATACCCTGAAAGGCCTCCCGCCACCGGTCGCCGTAGAAGATGCCGCCAGCGGCTGGTATCGTCACGCCTTCCTGGGCGTCGAGCGAGCGGGCGAGCCGGTAGGTGGTGAGGTCCGCTTCTTCCCCCCTCATCCCCTTCAGCCACTCCGCGAGCTCCGGAACGGTGGGCACCGGGACCTCGGAGCCGAAGGATCTGACCGGTATCGTTATACGTCGTGCCATGCGCTGGTATCTTTATTAGCATCGCAACCAGATTAAATAGAGATGAGTGGTAAGCCGTTGCTGGTAACGTGCGGACTCCCGTACACGAACGGTCCCTGCCATATCGGGCACCTGCGGACCTACGTGCCGGCGGACTTTTATGTGCGGTATATGCGCCGGTCCGGGGAGGAGGTCGTCTTCATATGCGGTTCCGACAATCATGGAACACCGATCGTGATCAGCGCCGAGCGGGAGGGCACGACCCCCCGGGAACTCTCTGAGCGCTATCACGAGCACTTCTATGAGACGTTCCGGCGTATGGACGTCGTCTTCGACCGGTTCGGCATGACCGACGATCCCATGAACCGTGAGACCACCCGCTCGATCGTGCAGCGGCTGATCGACAACGGCTACGTCTACGCGAAGACCATCAGCCAGAGTTACTGCCCCGCGTGCGAGCGGTTCCTCCCTGACCGCTACGTGGAGGGGATCTGCCCCTACTGCGGCGCCGTCGCCCGGGGCGACGAGTGCGACCAGGGGTGCGGGCAGCACCTCGAGCCCGGCCAGATCAAGGATGCGATCTGCAAAATCTGCGGCGGGAAGGCCGAGAGCCGGGAGCAGGAACACTACTTCTTCAGGCTCTCGGCGTTCCGGGACTTCCTCCTCGAGTACCTCCCCACCCTCCAGGGCACCGCAACCGCCCGGAACTACGCCCTCGGGTGGGTGAAGGAACTCCTGCACGACTGGTGCATCACCCGGACGATGGACTGGGGTGTCGGGTTCCCGGGGAGCGACGACCTCGTCGTCTACGTCTGGGTCGATGCGCCTATCGGCTACATATCGTTCACGAAGGAGTGGGCAGAGGATGCAGGGGCGGACTGGAAGGACTACTGGTGCGGTGATGAGACAGGGGTCACCCACTTCATCGGCGGGGACATCGTCTACCACCACTGTATCTTCTGGCCGGCGCTCCTCAAGGCGGCAGGTTATGGTCTCCCGCATGCCGTGGTCGCAAGCGGCATGGTCACGATCGAGGGGAAGAAATTCTCGAAGTCTCGGGGCTACGTCGTCTGGACAAACGACGATTACCTGGATGTGGGGCTCCCGGCAGACTACCTCCGCTATTACCTCCTCTCCTACACCAATCACACAAAGGAACTCGACTTCTCCTGGAAGGTCTATGCCGACCGGGTGAACAACGAGATCGTCGGGACGCTCGGGAACTTCATCTACCGGACGATGTACTTTGCTGAGAAGGAGTTCTCAGGCGTGCCCGACCTCCCCGTGGGGCCGGCTATCATCGAGGAGATTGAGCGGACGCTTGCCGCGGTGGATGCGGAGATACGAGACTACGACTTCAAGAACGCCGTCGACTCGATGATGGCGCTTGCGTCGTTCGGGAACGCCTATATTCAGAAGAACGCCCCCTGGAAACTGATCAAGGAAGATCGGGATGCGGCGGAGCAGGTCATCGCAGACTGCCTGCAGGTCGTGAAAGCGCTTGCCCTCATCTTCCAGCCCGTGATGCCCGCATCGATGCAGCGGGCCTGGACGATGCTCGGCTACGATGATGATATCGCTGACCACCCAATCTCCGAGGCCACGGCACCGGTGGGGGCACGGGTGCTCGCAAAGCCTGCCCCGCTCTTTACAAAGATCGAGAAGGACCAGGTCAAGGACCTTGAGGCGACCCTCAACATGCGGGTCGAGGAGGCGGAGAAGGCCGCCAGGAAAGGGCCGAAGACCGTCTCCATCGAGGAGTTCGCGAACCTCGATATCAGGATAGCAAAGGTCGTCTCGGCAGAGCCGATCAAGGGCTCAAAGAAACTCTACAAACTCATCGTCGACCTCGGGGGCGAGAAGCGCCAGGTAGTCAGCGGCATCGCACAATTCTACACCCCTGATGAACTGGTGGGGAAGGACGTGGCGCTGATTGCAAACCTCGCCCCGGCGAAGATCTTCGGGGTCGAGAGCAGAGGGATGATCCTCGCCGCCGGCGATGAGGCTTCCCTCCTTGTCCCCGCTCGCCCGGTCGAGCCGGGAACGAAGGTCAGGTAATCTGGAGTACCTGATCGACCCTGTTTTTCATCGAGCCTGGATCGTAGACGACGAGCCGCCACTGCCCGCCGGGGGAGAACGGGTGGACCCCTGGGTGGTAAGCGGCCGAAAAGACCATCTCCGGCTCGTCGGTGATCCAGTAGCCCGATGCCGTCGGCAGGTCGTCCACGGGGAAATGGAATATGTATGCCGTCATTCCTTCGCCGAGCGTCGCGTTCCTGAGGATCGCTGTCTCCACTTCGTACAGAGCCCCTTTCGGGTCGATGAGGTAAACCCGGCAGGCCGTGAGGTTGATCGCGTCCTGTGTGCCGGATATGCGTATCACCGGAGCCTCGGCGGACCCGCCGTCGCCATAACCGGCGACGACCTCCACCGGGAGGGCGGAGAGGGTCTGGGCCGCGCCTGTGTCCGGCGCCCCCTCCCCCGGGACCAGGAGGAGGACTGCGGATACGGCGATGGTCAACACCGCGGCTATCCCGATGGCGCAGACCGTCGCCGTCCCGGTGGATATGGGACCCCGTTTCATGAGCAGCCTCTGGGGAGCTGCTTATATTTGTAACTATGGGTTGAGCGGCGCAAGAAAAGATGATACGGGCCTGGGGGGATTCGAACCCCCGGCATCCGGGTTAGAAGCCCGGCGCTATGTCCTGGCTAAGCCACAGACCCTCTGGAGTATTCCCATACATTTTGGGGTTTCGGGGATATTAACCCTTTGAGGTCGCGGGCATCGGGGCACTCGAAGATTGAGCTCTGTTCGATACCCCCACCAGTCCGTTCCGGAAGGCCGCAGTCCTGGACTACTCCCGGGTATCGCCATGAACTGCCCCTGCGAGGATCAGAGGGGCGCACGCATGGCGGGGGGGAGACCCCCATTGGCGCGAACTTACCACATGGGTGCACTTGCGTTCCCGGGTTGGCTGTCGGCGAGGTTCAAGCTCGGTTACCCCCATGTCGGTTCTGGTGAACGCGGAGTATCCCCCGGCTCACCCGGGCAGTGAACCGTGGTGCCCCTCTTCGCCACGGGGGGCGGGGGCAGTGTGTGGCG
>NZ_DAQR01000021.1:3564-3698 GCF_002502935.1 Methanoculleus sp. UBA413 | reverse complement strand
GGCGATACCCGGGGAAAACCCTGCCCGGGGCATGGCAACCTCCCGGAGCGAACAGGTCGGGTTCTCATCGCATGCCCCCTGACCGGGATCAAGACCGCTTTCAGAGGTGGAGGCGGGCTATTGACCGCAGACTA
>NZ_DAQR01000021.1:3111-3300 GCF_002502935.1 Methanoculleus sp. UBA413 | reverse complement strand
TCATTCTCATGAATCTCCATACCAAACGTTAGCGTGTATGGGGGAGACCGCCTCCCCGATTCCCCTCCGGTGTGATAGCCACCACGGCCCACCGCTACGTCGGCGCTCCAGGGGAACAAGCCGAGGCCAGCACAGGGTTTCATCTGAGTCAAAAATCAGGAGCGTCTCAGCCGGCCCGGTAACACGCCG
>NZ_DAQR01000021.1:2709-2859 GCF_002502935.1 Methanoculleus sp. UBA413 | reverse complement strand
CGGAACTGGACCTTGATCCGGGCAGACATCCGTTCTCGCTCCTCGATGAAGAGCGGGTTGACGACCTCGACCCGTTTCATACTGATGCTGAGCACAAGGAGATCGACCATGATCCCCGGGTCTCCGGGCGCGAGGTCTTCCTCGTTGACC
>NZ_DAQR01000021.1:2249-2454 GCF_002502935.1 Methanoculleus sp. UBA413 | reverse complement strand
CGTGATGATGTTGTGGGCGCTGCATAACTCCAGAGTCCGGGCCTTGCCGCCTTTTAGCTCTGCAATGACTGATGGTGATATTCCGGTTAACGCTGCATACTTCATGGCTATCACCCGTACATCGGAAGCTGCTCTCTCCGCGGCGCGGCCTCGGTCTTCTGCACCTGTTCAGCGATCTGGGACATCGCCGCCTCGATCTCCACCG
>NZ_DAQR01000021.1:1725-2075 GCF_002502935.1 Methanoculleus sp. UBA413 | reverse complement strand
GATCTCCACCGCCTGTTCGAGCAACGGTTTGATGTCCAGTTCAAGGTTATAGATCTTGTTTAAGACCTCAATTGTGGCCGCGGAAGACCGTGGGTCGGGGGTGTTCACCGTCTCCCCGAGGAGCCCGAGCCCCGGGATACCCCGCGTCTTGCACTCCGTGAGGATGCTTGCCGCGATGCCGGAGATGCTTCCCATCGGAAGGATGATCGTCTCTTCCTCGATACGGTGGAGGGTCCCGCTGCTGGTCGCGACGCCGAAGACCCTCTTTTCCGGTTCGTTCGTGATGATACCCGCGATCGTGACGATCTCCTTGATGTTGAACTGGGTGAGCCAGTCCATGATGCCGTTTG
>NZ_DAQR01000021.1:1191-1540 GCF_002502935.1 Methanoculleus sp. UBA413 | reverse complement strand
TTTGCCACCTCGTAGCAGATCATTGGGTGGATGGGGACATCGGATATGATTGCGGCGAGGTGATCCTTCTCGTAGAGACGCACCGGGGCGTTGATCACTCCCCTGGTCATGAGAGCAACCGGTGGGAAGTACTTGCTGGTGATCGCCCCTATCTGATCGAAGTCCATCTGGTCGACCAGGTACTGCAGGGCAATACTCCCGACAAGTCCGCTGCCGGGGAACCCTATCAGTACCGTTTTTTCAGCGCCGGCGAGCGCTCTGGATATGACCTTTATATCGTCCATGGGTTCAACCACTCACTTTCGGATTAGTTTAACATAGTTGGATGTCCCTTAAAAATATTATGCAG
>NZ_DAQR01000021.1:783-1010 GCF_002502935.1 Methanoculleus sp. UBA413 | reverse complement strand
TACCAGATCAAGCGTGGATACACGAAACAGTTCGCAGATTCCATGGTACAGAGTCTCCGTGACCAGTTCGAGACCGAGCCCGCGGTATCGGCGGACGGCCACTACACTATCAGCTACGGAGCGCTCCTGCGGCTCGAGGTCTGGTCCGGTGAAAGCGGTAAGACGCTGGTTGTCGATACCGAGGCGGACAAGAACGCCGATGATGAGACGATCATCGACACCAACCG
>NZ_DAQR01000021.1:345-572 GCF_002502935.1 Methanoculleus sp. UBA413 | reverse complement strand
CAGCAGGTGACCGGGTATACGGCCAAAGAGCGGGCGAAGAAAGCAAAGAAAATGGTCGACTGATCGTTCTTTTCGGCCCGGTATCTTTTCCTCTCGCGGGCCCCGGGAACCGAATTTCACTCTTTTTTGCTGCAGCGCGGCGTATGCCGGAGGGCTGGCGGTGAGGGAGAGAAAGCGGCCCCTGTTGTGGGGATAGGGATCTTTACGCTCCAGACGGTTCTGGTAGT
>NZ_DAQR01000021.1:0-162 GCF_002502935.1 Methanoculleus sp. UBA413 | reverse complement strand
ACGCTCCAGACGGTTCTGGTAGTTGTTGCTTGTTACTTGCACAGCAGGATTTGACGAATTCTTAAGTCCCCGGGTTCTGTCATTCGCAACCCCATCCGCGGCTTACCGCTGGATATACGCCTGGACACTGCCCCCGGCACTCGGGGGGGAGGCCGCAGGCCG
>NZ_DAQR01000006.1:3157-8337 GCF_002502935.1 Methanoculleus sp. UBA413 | reverse complement strand
GAAGATCTGAGACGTTACCAAATATGAGATACGAATGAATGATGGGCACAGGTGAGAGAATGCTGATAAAGAAGACAAAGAGCCTCTGTCCTACGTGCGGTAGCGTGCTTGACGCCGATATCGTCGAGGAGGAGGGAAAGGTCTGGCTGGTCCGTACCTGCCCAGATCACGGCACGTCCCGCGCCCTCTACTGGTCGGACGCCGAGATGTACCGGAGGTTTGATGCCTATGAGTGCATCGGAAGCGGGGTTTTGAACCCCCAGAAGGCCGCTTCACCGGCCGGGTGCCCGAACGATTGCGGCATCTGTCCAAATCACCGGTCAACGACGCTGCTTGCCAATATCGACCTGACGAACCGGTGTAACCTTAACTGCGACTTCTGTTTTGCGAACGCGCGGGCATGCGGCTACGTCTACGAACCGACCTTTGATCAGGTCGTCGATATGATGCGCATGCTGCGCGCGGAGAAGCCGGTGCCGGTTCCCGCCGTCCAGTTCTCCGGCGGTGAACCGACGATGCGCGACGACCTTCCTGAGCTTATCAGGAAAGCGAAAGAACTCGGGCTCTACCAGGTGCAGGTCGCGACAAACGGTATCAGGATCGCGCAGGACCCCGACTACATCGCTGAACTGAAGGAGGCGGGGCTCTCCACCGTCTACCTGCACTTCGACGGTATAACCCCAAAGACCAACTCGAAACTCGCAAGCGACCGGCGGGCCATAGCGAACTGCGAGAAGATCGGCATGGGGGTGGTGCTGGTGCCCACGGTCATCAACGGCAGGAACGACCACGAGGTGGGCGCCATCATCAAGTATGCCGCAGAGCATATCAAGACCATCCGGGGCGTCAACTTCCAGCCGGTGGCGTTCACCGGTGCTGCAAGCGAGGATGATGTCAGGAAAGAGCGCATCACCATCCCGGAACTTGCGGAGCGGATTGAGGAGCAGACTGATGGGGTTATCAAGAAAGAACACTTCTACCCGGTGCCCTGTGTCGTCCCGATATCGAGGCTGGTCGAGGCGTATACAGGCAAACCCCAGGTTACGTTCACCACGCACCAGCACTGCGGTGCGGCGACCTATGTCTTTGTCACCGATGAGGGGATGGTCCCGGTCAACAAGATGGTGGATGTCGACGCGTTCTTTGAGTCGGTTGAGAAGATGGCGACCAAACTCGCGAAGGGCGGGTCGATCAACAAATATATGACCCTTGTCGAGGGCGTCAAGGATCTCTACAACTCCACGAGGAAGGCGGAGCAGAAGAATACGGCAGAGTTCCTGAAACTGATCGGTAAAACTCTTGTGCTGCAGGATTTCGAGGCACTGCGTGAGTTCCACTGGAACGCCCTCTTCATCGGCACGATGCACTTCATGGACGCCTACAACTACGATCTTTGCCGGGTGCAACGGTGCTGTATCCACTATGCGACTCCCGACGGCCGCCTGATCCCGTTCTGCACCTACAACAGCGGTCCGGTCTACCGGGAGCAGGTCTGGAAAGCCTTCGCTCAACCTCAGAAAGACGAGTAACAGCCCATCATACGCCGGGGATGAGATCCCGCCCTCTCCCCAATCTTTTTTCTCTCCCAGATTCGGTGATGCCCTCAACGGGTGTTGCGGCCGTCAGCGCTGGTGGATCGGTGCATCTACTCTTGTCCATACGGTTGTTGTGTCATGTGGAAGCACGCGAGAGCGCGCGAAGGGGACTGTACCGTCCAGCAACCGTCCTTCGCGCGAGAGCGCGTGAGGTGGTGATCTGTACCAGGACCCGCAACATAAGGTGAAACGGTCCACTAGTGTATCATTTCATCTAATATTGTCCATGCAATACCATCTCACGCGAAGGGCGCGAAGCCGCGAAGTTCGGTTGCTGGGCGGCAGAGTCCCCTTCGCGTTCTTCGCGTCTTCGCGTGAGGTGGCGATCGCTCGCCCCGCATCAGGACCCGCAACATAAGGTGAAACGGTCCACTAGTGGAGCATTTCATCTACTATTGTCCATGAAGACCTCCCCGGGAGGCTTCCCTGCTCTGCTCCATCGTGCCCCGGGTCCGGCTTGTGCGGGGAGGAGGCGAGCCCCCTCCCCTGCCCCCACCCCCCGGGGTGATAGCCACCACGGTCCACTGCCCGGGCGAGCCCGGGGAATAGGTCGCGTTCCTGTGTGCAGCCTCTCGCTCTGGCCCATGAATGCTCCCGCGCGGCTTTCCGCGAGAGGATGGTGATCTGCACCGGAACCCGCGAAATAAGGTGAAATAGCCCACTGGTGGCGGGATGGCGTTTGTGGTGCCGCTCACGGAAACGGGAGTTCGTAGCCGTCACCGTTCTGGATGGCGAGCGCGGCGATGGCGAGATCCTGTATGGCAAGTCCCGTGGAGTCGAATATCGTGATGGCGCCAGGGGATGACCGCCCCTTCTGTCCGGTGACGACCTCGCCGAGGGTTCCTGCGATTCGAGCGGGGTCGTAACGGCCGGTTGTTATCGGCACATTGATCTCACCTGAATGGATCGCCTGGCAGCGGTCGTCGACGAATACTTCCGCCTTCAGCAGGAGTTCAGGGTCCAGTTCCTGTTTGCCGGGCGCGTCGGCGCCGATCGCATTGATATGCGTCCCCTCGTGGATCCACTCCGCCATCACAAGCGGCTCTCTTGACGGCGTGGTCGTGGTCAGGATATCGCAGTCGCAGGCACGTTCAAGACTGACGCCCCGGGCGTTGTAATCCGCGTAACGTGCCACAAACGCCTCCGCACTCTTCTCTGTCCTGCTCCAGACCAGGATCTCGGTCACCTCGAGCGCCGCATCCATCGCCTCGAACAGGGCCGCCGCCTGTCGCCCGGCCCCTACGACGCCGAGGGTGACGGTTTGCCGGGGTGCGAGATACCTCGCCGCCACGGCGCCTGCCGCCCCGGTGCGCATCGCCGTGAGTTCAGTGGCGTTGATGATTGCCTCTGGGGCGCCGGTCTCAACATCGATGATCACTGTGAGCGCCATGACGGTAGGAAGGCCTCGCGCGCGGTTTTGCGGGTTGACGTTGACGATCTTCACCCCGGCAAGCCCGAGTGCCGGGAGGTAGGCCGGCATCGTCCTGAAATCCCCGTCTCCGACGAACGTCACGTAGACCTTTGCAGGCATCTGGACATTTCCTCTCCCGTGCTCCGCAAACACCGCCTCAATCGCCCTGTTCACCTCGGCGTAAGACGGGTATCCGGAATGAACCGGATAGTATCTCATGAATCGATCACCCCGTGACGGCCGGGAAGGAATGCATGCAGCCATGCCCCCGGCAGGGTACAGGTATACATGCACCTCCCTCCGGCCCGGCAGGGAGATTAACCTGTTGGTGCAAAGGGGCTGAACGGCAAATCCCCCGCTTGCCTGAGAGTTCCCGGGAATGGCAGATGCTGAAGCGCCGCACCGTAAGCCGCAGTCCACCGGAGACGGGCGGTCCCCTGAAAAACAACAGGAGGTCGTCCCAGAACGCCTATGAGGCCGTTTCGGTCACAGGTGCAACCGATGAAAATCCCGAAGGACGATAGCCGCCGGGAAGTCGTGTTTTGGAGCACCGAATGTGCGGGCGAGGTGGGGGAGTTCGTGCGTCGGGTCGCCTTCGGGGTGGGAGCGCGCTCCCTCCCCCCGTAAGAAAGCGCGCCATGAGCCTTCGGCTCATAGATGAGCATGAAAAACGGCGGTGGCCCGCCCGTATCGGTAACAGTGGTTTGTTCTAGCGGATGCTCTGCATACCTATGGGGTGTTTTTCATACCAGCCATGATCCCCCCACTCGACAAATTGAGGTGAATTTCATGGGAAATTTTAGATCTAATGGCCCAGTAATTTCGTTACCGCCAGGATTATTGAATAATATTTCATTTAATCCCCCTTATGTTCGGGGTTTATTTCGTAATGTTTATAATTGATTTGATTAATTTATCATTAACGTGAATGTCCAGCGAACGTAACCGGCCTGCACGGGCGGAGCTTCGGGATCCCCCAAAACGGGTCAGGAATGCAGCATACGAGCGGTGCAGAGATCCAGGCTCACGGCAGCAAAACCCGGTGCTCCACCTGAACGGCGGGCCGTGTGATCTCTTCTCGTCGGTAAGGACATTGATCGCCCGGCCGCCGGGCACACCGGGCCTGATCCGGCTTGATGCCTGCAGGGGCGACTCCTTTGAGGGAGTCTGGCGGGAGCACACCGACGCCGCCAGATGGAACGAGATACAGGGTATGGGCAGGGGACCGGACCGGTACCGGAACCTCGTGCAGTGGTACGGGATGCCGTATTAGGGTCCGGTCGTCTGGTCCCATGAGGAAGGCGCGCTCGCCAGCGTCCCCCGTGCACCGCATCGCCGGGGATGAACGCGCGCTTTCACATACGCACGCCACACTCCTGATGGTCGCCCTCACCATCATCCTCGCCGCCCTTCTCCTGCTGATGCTGCTTGCGATGATCCCCTCCTGGTCGTGGGCGGAGCCGCCGCAGCCCCCAGTCATCATCACCGACATCATCCACACCAGCACCGAGACCGGGGAACTGACGTATGCAAGCAGGGTCTTTCTCCTCAACAACGGCAGCACGGTCTACAAGAACGATGACCTGAGGGCAGTCTTCTACCGGAACGGCCAGCTGGCCGCCATCGTCCAGACCCTGAACGGCTACCTCCTCATCAAGTCGCACCATGATGGGGTACGGTATCTCAGGGATGAGGGCTGCCGCACCCCATACTGGAACCCGGGCGAGGAGATGGAGGTGGATCTCACTGATGGCACCCTTATCCCGGGCGTAAAGGTTACCGTAGAGATCATAGATAAAAAGACGGAGAAGGTGATCTCAAAGCACACGGTGGTGGCATGAGGGGGGACCGTCCATAAAGACCACGTATTTCTGCTTGCACGCTCCTAGTGGAGCATTTCATCTTACCTTGAGGGTGTGTGGGAGTGATCGCCGGTCTCACGCGAAGAGCGCGAAGGGGACCATATCGTCCAGAAACCGAACTTCGCGTCCTTCGCGCCTTCGCGTGACGCAACAATCACATGGAAATATTAGGTGCAATAGTCCACTAGTGGAGCATTTCATCTTATTTTGCGGTTCTGGTGAGGATCGCCGACCGCTTGCGTGAGGCAATGGTACACATGAACACGACCTATTCCCCGGGCGAGCCCGGGAGTGGACCGTGGTGGGAATCGC
>NZ_DAQR01000006.1:0-3007 GCF_002502935.1 Methanoculleus sp. UBA413 | reverse complement strand
GGGGAGGGGGCTCGCCCCCTCCCCGCACAACCCGGACCCGAGGCACGATGGAACAGAGCCGGGGAGCCTCCCCGTCGCCAAATCGGGGCGGTTTTCATGGGAAATGTTAGCTGAAATGCTCCACTAGTGGACCATTTCACCTTATCTTGCAGGTCTTGATGCAGATCACCGCGTGACGCAACAATCGCATGGAAATATTAGATACAATGATCCACTAGACTCATTATGTTCAGAACGGTACTTGTGGCGGTGGACGGGTCTGAGATCAGCCACCGGGCGCTTGAAGAGGCGCTGGCCGTCGCCCGCGCCATGCAGGCATCCGTGCATGCCGTGCATGTCGTCCAGACTGGTGTATACCCGACAATGATCTTAAACAACCTCGAGCCCCCGGACATCGCCCAGCAGGCGGTCCTCGACTCGCTTGAGCGGGAGGCTGACGAGATCCTCGCTGATACAGACCGGCGGGCTGCCGCCGCCGGCCTCCGGATAACCCCGCACAAACGCTGGGGCCACCCGGGAGCCGAGATCATCGCACTGGCGCAGGAACTCAGCGCTGACCTGACTGTGGTCGGGTCGCACGGCAGGGGTCGGCTCGACCGCCTCTTCCTCGGGAGCGTCAGTTCCTACGTCGTCGATCACGCGACATCGACGGTCATGGTCATCCGGGCCGGGCCGACCGCACAAGACCGCGAGCGATGAGTCGCGCCACCCTGACCGGCTCCGGCACCCTGCCTTCGCACGTGAATGCGTTGCAGAGCCTCCCGGCATCCTCCGGGGAGAGGCCGTAGGGGCGGATGAAGAGGTCATACCCGGTGTGGAGCCTGACGGGAACCCGGTCGCCGAGCCTCCGGTATGCCGCGAGCCTCCCGGTATCCCGGGGGAAGTGGCGGCTGATATCCTCCTCCAGCCCCTCCGACTCCTCGTAGGTGGTGACGATGACTGGAAGTCCGGTTGCGTCCTGCACTGCCGCCGGGTCGATGATGTTGTACCAGGCAATGACGCTCCCGCTGATCATCATGAGGTTGACGTCCCGGCGCCCGAGCCTGGCAAAGAGTCTGATTATGGCATCGGTCGCATCAGATCCACCAACCGTCACCCGGGCGAACGCCACCCCGTCGATCAGGAGGTCCTTTCGCATGACAACGCCGGCAAGGGTGGACTGTTCCCGCCCCGAATAACTCTCCGCGATGCCAAGAACCCGGAGCCCCGGTTTGGCTACGTGCATGCGAAGCCCTTATACTACCCAATCGGATAATAGTATACCGATGAAGATCGAGCGAGATGAGGTCTGCATCTTTATCCCTACGTTAAACGAGGCTCCGACGATCGGTGACCTGGTCAGGGAGTTTCGGGAACGGGGTTTTGAGCACATCCTTGTCATGGACGGGAACAGCACCGACGGCACCCCCGATATCGCGCGGGCCGCGGGGGCGACCGTCCGGACGCAGACGGGAAAGGGGAAGGGCAACGCCATCATCGAGGCTGTGAGAATCATCGATAAACCTTACGTGCTCATGCTCGACGGTGACGGCACCTACGCCCCCGAAGATGCTGAAAAAATGCTTGATCCGCTCGCTCTCGGGTTCGACCACGTCATCGGCAACCGCCTTGTCAACCCGGACGGAGGGGCGTTCACGCGGCTAAACCTCCTCGGCAACCAGATCCTCAACCTGATGTTCAAGATCGCCCACGGGAGAGACCTCCGCGACATCCTCTCCGGCTACCGTGCCTTTACCCTCCGCTCAATCAGGCAGATGACCCTCAAGGAGGCTGGGTTTGAGATCGAGACTGAGATGGCGGTCGAGACCGTGAGAAACGGGCAGCGGGTTACGGTCGTCCCGGTCCGGTATCTCTCGAGGCCCGGCACGGTCACCAAACTCAATCCCTTCCAGGACGGCGCGAGAATCTTCTCGACCATATACCGCCTCGCAAAGATGAACAACCCGATCTTTTACTTCGGGATCATCGGGCTCTTCATATCGCTTGCGGGGGGCATCACCGGCGTATACGTCATCCTCGAATGGCTCAAGAACATCGAACATTTGCCGCTCACCATCCTCACGGTCCTCCTGATCACCATAGGGTTTCAGATCTTCATGTTCGGCGTGATCAGCGACATGCTGCTCGGGTTTCACCGCGAGACCCTCCACCAGATTGAGGAGTTACAGAACCCGCCCAGACCGCCCCGATAGGAGGAGGATCCGGCAGGAGTACTCGGCAATAGAGGTGTAAATATACGCCTCATCCAGCGTTTTTCCGGCGGCAAACGTTCCGTGCCCGCGGACGATAACGATGTGGCTGCCGCGGAGCGCTCTGGAAACGTTCTGCGCAATCTCACCGGTTCCCGGTTCTCCCCCGACGACTGGGATCTCCGGGCAGAGCATCCTGCCTTCGCTGTCGACCGGCCTGAGCAGGTCGGCATCGAGCGAAGCGGCGACGGTATGGACCGGGTGGGCATGGACGATCGCAAGATACGGGGTCTCCCGGTAGACCGCCCGGTGAACCCGGTACTCGCTTGAGGCTTCTGGTGGCGCCTCCCCGTCTTCCGGCACAAATGCCGGCATCTCCCGGGCATCCAGGTAGGCGCCGCTCCGGGTGATGTACAACCCCGCTTTAGCGCGCACGCTCATGTTCCCAAAATTCGCTCCTACAAGGCCTTCGAGAAAGAGGCGTTTTCCTATCCGTTCAAACTCCTGGTCAAGCATCTTCTGCACCCGGACTTCAGTGCAGAAAGGTTTGGCGTGCCCGGGGATATGTGCATGCCCTCGTGGGACCCCGACCCCTATACACGCGAACGTTCGGTATGGAGACTCGTGAGGATACCGTCCAATTCAGGAGATGAACGTTGGTTTCGGGTATTATTGGCCGGTCTGCGGTCAAGAGTCCACCTCCTCGGAAAACGGTCGTGATCCTTGTCGGGGGGCAATCGGCGAGAGCCCGACCGGTTCGCTCCGGTGGTGGGGTCATGAGTCGTGCCACCTGCGGGGAGGGGGCGAGCCCCCTCCCC
>NZ_DAQR01000135.1:0-2672 GCF_002502935.1 Methanoculleus sp. UBA413 | reverse complement strand
GCTCGCGCGGCACCACGACCGCGGCCGCCCCGGCATCAGCCACCGCCTCGCCCACGACAGGGATATTCCCCTCGTGCAGGGAGAGCACCAGGTCGGCACGGAAGAGCGCCGCCGCGATGAGGAGAGGATCCTGCGTATCGACCGCCAGGGGCCCCTCGATACCCTCGAGGGCCGAAAAACACCGCTCCACATCCTCAGGTGTCGCATCGAAGCCAAACCCCAGGTCCACGATATCGGCCCCGTCGGCAAAGAAACGCCTGACCTCACCCCCCAGGTCGTCACGCCTGTGCGCGTCCATGATCTCGGCAAGCACCTTCATCCGCGCTTCTCCGCCGATCTTTACGCCCCTGATGATGAATTCAGAGTCCGCCCCCTCTTCCCGGAGCGCCACCTGCCGGCAGGCCTCTTCGCGGCGCGTCGCCGCCAGGAATTCATCAGCGGGAACAGTCTTTGAGAGCCTGATCTGGTCCAGCACCGGGAGCACCAGCGGGAGATCTGCCGCATGCCGCGGCCCCCGGTAGACCGGGACACCGGTCTCGCGCTCGACGTCGGCGAAGGACGCGGTGCACATCCCGGAGACGATAGCCATATCGTAGTCGCCGCCGCGAAGCAGCCGCTCGAGGTCGCCGGGCGCGAGGAACGACGCTATATCGCCGGTGACCACCACATCTATCTCATAGCGGTCGCAAGCCCTGCGAACCGCCGCCTTCACAATTCCGACCGTTGCCGAACCGGTCGGCAGAAGAATGCGCATACATCTCAATTATTATCCAGTGGATGACAAATATTCTGATCTCATGCTGCGGTGCGATCTGCATATCCATACCAGGTTCTCCAGGGACGGAGAGAGCAGTGTGGAGGAGGTTCTGCGCAGGGCGGAGACGATTGGCCTTGACGCCGTCGCGATCACCGATCACGATACGGTGGACGGCGCCCGCTACGCCCTCCAGTGCGACACCACCGTGACTGTGATCCCGGGCACCGAGATATCAACGAGACAGGGCCACCTGCTCGCTCTCGGGGTCACGGAACCCCTGCCGGCAGGGCGGGACTTCCTTGAGACCGTCGCCCTGGCCCGGGCGCGGGGAGCCCTCCTGATCCTTCCGCATCCCTATCACCGCTGGCGCCACGGCGTCGGGAGGAAACTTGCGACCAGCATCGGGGCTGTAGATGCTGTGGAAGTCTTCAACAGCCGCTACATCACCGGGTCGGCGAACCGGAAGGCCGCGGTTGCCGCACGGAGATACAGGAAACCCGGGGTTGCAGGAAGCGACGCTCACAACGCCCGCTACGTCGGGTTCGGGGTCACGTACGTCGCGGCTGAGCCGGACGTGGCCTCCATCCTCACCGCGATCCGGGAAGGGCGGACAATGGTCGGAGGGAGAATGACCCCACTGCACACCTACACCCGGCAGTCCATCAAAGGCGCTCTCCGCCGGATACGGCAAACGGTAGACCGATGAAACTGGCAATTCGCTTCTCGTACTTCGGGGACTGCTTCTTCGGCTCACAGATGCAGCCGGGGCTCCGTACCGTGGAGGGGGAGTTCATCGCGGCCTGCAGGCGCCTGGGCCTCTTCGAAGACTGGCGGGAGGCGGGATTTGTTACGGCCGGTCGTACCGACCGCGGAGTGCACGCCCGGTGCCAGGTCTGCTCATTTTTTACCGAAAAACCGGAACGGGCGATCCGGTCACTGAACAGGGTGCTTCCAGAGGATATCTGGTGTACGGCATGGGCAGGGGTGCCGGACGGGTTCCACCCGCGATACAGTGCCATGTCACGGACCTACCGCTACTTCTTCTTCCCGGTCCCGGGCGACGTCGCTCCCATGCATGAGGCAGCAGGGGAGTTTGTCGGGCGACACGACTTCTCGGCGTTCGCCCGCGCCGGCGGCCGGGACCCCGAACGGAATGTGCTCAGCGCACGGGTCTTTGAGAACGGGCCGTTCGCCGTCTTTGAGGTGACCGGGGTGAGTTTCCTCTGGAATATGGTCAGGGGCATGGCAACCGCGCTCGAGCGGGTTGGAAGAGGCGAGGCCGACGCCGGGGATATCGCCCGGCTCCTTGCCGAGCCCCCTGGGCGGAGGCTTCCTGCGGCCCCGCCGGAGGGGCTTGTGCTCTGGGATATCGGCTACGGGATCCCTTTTACGCCGCTCCTGATCGACGAGAAAAGCCGCCGGTACCGTGCCAACCGACGCCACCGCTACCACACCCTTATGGCTGAGGTATCGGCACTCCTTGCACCGGAGGAGGAGTTGCACGACTGACCCGACCGGCGGGTCACGAAGTTAGATATAATATTAGTGGATGAGGCAATGGGAGGCCGGGCGTGATCGGGAAGCAGATTCTTTTCGTTATCGCTATTTTTAAAGAATTCAGTGAGAGAGGGTTGATCTTCCAGAGAAGGTGCGGCAGGCGAAATCAAATTTTTGGCCCTTCATCCAGGATAACTTCAATTAAACGTTATGGTTTGAGGTGCGCGATAAAAACAGGCCTCCTATAAATCAGAGTACCCGAGCCCCCCACCATTGGTCAATATACGATACCGGGTTTCCCCTCCTTGCCCGAAACAATTAATTAACCCGGGAGAGAGATAAGGGACAGGCCATCAACTACATTTAATTAATAAATTCAATTTGTTAAATAACACTGGTTAATAATAACATATTAATA
>NZ_DAQR01000012.1:2412-12999 GCF_002502935.1 Methanoculleus sp. UBA413 | reverse complement strand
AGACTTCGTCGTGCCCGCGAAGGCCCGGTGGTACTTGACTTTGAGCGTTCCGATCTTCGGGAGTTTCACGGTGCCCTGCTGGAAGTCCACGGTATACGCCTGCGGCACCGTGAACGCCTGTTCGGGGTCGTGCTTCTTCTTGAAGGTCGGTTCTTCGGCCCGACCCTCGAAGAAGTTCGTGAACGCACGGGAGAGGTGATGGATCGATTGCTGTAGCGACTGGGCGTTGACCTCTTTCAGCCACGGCAACTCTTCTTTGAGCGCCGGGAGCTGCTGCATGAGGTCGTACTTGGAGAGGCTGATCCCCTCGTCGTGGTACGCTGTGTTCTTGAGGTTGAGGGCCCAGTTGTACACATACCGGCAACACCCGAGGTGCTTGGCGAGCAGAACCTCCTGATCCTTCGTCGGATAGAGCCGGTACTGGTACCTCCGCAGCATACGATAGGGTCATGTTGACCCTCCTCCGGCATAAAGAATACCGGTGCAGGGTGAAAGTGAAGAAGGGGCGCCGCGAATCCCCTCCCCCCTTGCGGAGGGAGCCCTCCCGCTCATGCCCCGCGAGCCCCGCAGAGGTAGAACGTATCACTTCGCTCACCGGCAGCTCACGCGAAGGCACGAAGCCGCGAAGGGAAGTTACAGATAGCTATACCGAACTTCGCGTTCTTCGCGGCTTCGCGTGAGGGTCCCCATGTTGCACTCCGTGATGTTTAGAAATCAAAGAGCGTCTTCTGGGTCATAAGTTCAGGGATGAGCCGGCTGTGGGGGCGCCAGTGCGAGAACCCGAGGAGGCGGGAAGCGGTATCGACCCCCTCCTGCAGGGTGGCGCACCCGGTCTTTGGCCCCTTCATGGCGTTCCGTGTCGCCTCCCTGACCACCCAGGTGCCGAGCGGCGCCCAGTACTCGCCGGTGATGCTCCGGAGCACCAGCACCCGTGCAGAACGCTGTATGCTCTCCAGGTACTCGGTGACCGCCAGGCGGGCCGAGTAGTAGGCCCCCGCGAGGGGTGAGTAGCCGGATTTGGTGAGCCCTTCGCCGTCCTGCGCGATCGTCTCGTCCTCACCGGCCCAGAGCGACTGTTTTCTCCAGACCTCGATCATCTCAAACTTCCAGTCCCCGGGAACGAGGAGGCAGACAATATGGTTCCCGTAGAGCGAGGCCGAGAAGACCTCTATCCCGCCGAGCGGCGGGTATCGCGCGATCTTCTTCTTGAGCCGGTTTGAGACCGAATCGTCGACCGCCGTGATCGCCCACCTGGTCGGGACGACGTGCCGCTTCCGCCCGAGGAGACCGGCGGTGAGAAGCTGGGTGATCTGGTAGACGTCGGTGCCCGAGGCGTGGAGGATCTCGAAGGCGTCGGTGGCTGAGAGGTCGGTGTCGGACGTGGCCCGGTCCACCGATCGGTCCACCCGTGCGTTATCGAGGACGTCCATCTTCCGGATAGCGCCGGTGAGCCCGACGGGCGCGATCGTCCCGTCGAACCTGAGATCGAAGGCGACGGGTTTTGTGAACCGTACCTCCACATCGAGCGGCTTGCTCGATATCGCGATCTCCTGGAGGTTATCGGCAAGCCGCCCGGGTCCGGCGGTGCCGCGTATCGTCCGGGCGCGTATCCCAACGATCTCCTCGATCCCGAGCCCCCTGGCGACCCAGTCAGGCGGGTTGTCGGCATCGTTGATCATCAGCGGGCCTCCTGCTACCTTCGGGTAGCCGTAACTCCCGACGAAGACCGAGGGGGCCGACCCCTGGTAGTGGTCGCTCGGCCTGACCGGGGCCTGGGCGTAGAACCTGCTCATGATCGGGCAGCGCGGAAGCCCGCAGAGCCCTTTTCCCTTACACTCAGCGCATCGCATACCTCATCCTTCCCGGCGGTCGACGACGACCCGCACCCTCCCCTCGAGGGAGCGGAGGGTCTCCTCGACCCACTCGTCCCAGTAGGACGCCTCAAGGTCCCGGGTGGCTGCAACCTCGCGCCCGAGGTCATCGTCCCGCCCGTAGGTGACCTCGACCACCACCGACCCGGGCGCAAACCCGGGCTCAACGATGCCGTCGCCGTCCCCGTCGACCACTCCGAAGACCGGGATGCCTGCATGGGAACAGATGTGGCCGCAGACGGCAGTGGTGTCATCCCCGATGGCAAGGACGCCGCAGACCTCCTCGTCCTCGATCTCCTGGTAGAGGGTGTGACCGCAGTGGTCGATGACCGCGACCCGGCCGGCCCGGGAGACGCGCACCTTTCCCGGCCGGGGCGGGGCTGACCGTATCATCCCGCTCTTGCACCAGGCCGCTCTGAGGTCGGGAAGCCCCCTCCGGAGGAGTTTCTCAAACCCGTGGGGTTTCACCTCGAGCCCGGAGACGGGCCTGATCGTCCCGTTACGGCTGGAGAGGACGACCGTCTCGTCCGTTGCGGTCCCGATCACGATCCCGTTGACGAAGACCGCCTCTCCCGGGATGCACCCGCGGATCTCCCGGGTCCCGTCGCGCGGGGTGCCGGTGCTCGTCGCGGAGGCGAGGGTAAATCCGGTCATCTCTGCGATCTCCTGCGCGAGGGCGTCGTCGGCCCGGTTCCAGGAGTAGACGGTGCGGCTCGAAGACTCCACGTGGACGAGCCCCCGCCCGCTCCCCAGGCGGCCGGCGATGATCTCCCCGAATATCCGGCCTGAATCCGGCGTCTTCCCCCGGTTGACCAGGAAGGCCCGGCCGGAGAGGGCGTTGAGCAGAACGCTTGGCCGCTCGTCGGTGCAGGTCACCGGGAGCCCCGACTCCCTGGCTGCGGTCCGGGCCATCACCCCTGCGACCAGCACCTCCCGGGGTGAGAGAAGCCTGATCAGCCATTCGACATCGCCGGCATCGAAGACCTCGGGGCCGTGCACCACCATGACGGCATCTGCTGTCAGGGGATTCATGCCATAATTTAGGGCTTTGTTGACTATCAGGTTACCGTCCCGAGGAGTTCTGGACCGGAAGGTAGGGCATCAGGGCGGTGGCGAGTTTTGCTATGTTCATGGACTGCAGGACGACCCGGCCCGGCCCGGTCAGCGTGGTCAGGAAGAGCCCCTCGCCCCCGAAGAAGACGGTCTTCACGCCGCCGGCAAGCGCGATGTTGTAGTCGACGGTGCTCTCAAACCCGACCACGAGACCGGTCTCCACCCTGACCATCTCCCCGGGCGCAAGTGTCATCTCCATGATGTCGCCGCAACAGTGGAGGAACGCCGTCCCTCTGCCGGAGAGCCGCTGCAGGATGAACCCCTCCCCGCCGAAGGCCCCCGACCGGAGCCTCTTTGCGAATGCAACATCAAGGTCGATGCCCTGCTCCGAGCAGAGGAACGCATCCTTCTGGGCGATGAATTCGCCTTCAGTGAGGTCAAGCGTGAAGATCTTTCCCGGGACGTTTCCGGCGAAGGAGACGAACCCCTCCCCGTCCTTCGGGGTGAACTCGGTCATGAAGAGGCTCTCGCCGGTCACCATCCGTTTGAGTCCCTTGAAGAGTCCGCCCTTCATGTTGGTGCTCATCTGCATATTCCCGCTCATGTTGACCATGGCGCCGGCCTCGGCACAGACAGTCTCCCCCGGGGCGAGGCGGAGGGTCACCATCTGGAGGTTGTCTCCGGTGATCTCATACTGCATACCCCTATTTCTCCTGGTTTTGGGGTATAGGTCTATTCATTGGATTCTGGCGCGGAGACCGCAGTCTGGACAAGGTTAGCGTTCACGTTCGGGAACTTGATCGTCTCCTCTGCATCAAGGGGAACAAGACCTCTCCCTTGCGATCTCCATCATGGTCCAGAGCTACATCGGCAAGACTGGGGAAAACCAGGTCACAGTCTCTCCCCGCACCCCGCCTTCATCCACCACCCCGGTTTCACCGGTTCGGCCCGGGGCCGCACCTCCCGGAGGTTCACCGGCCCGACCAACCACAACGTTTATTAATCAAAATGGGGACTCTCTCATCATGGGCATGGAGCACGGGGCACCACAGGAGGTACATATCCCCGGGGCATACATCACGGACGAGGTCATGCGGATCGTCCTCGAGCGGCAGTGCCACCGGTGCGCCGGGTGCAACGCTCCGCTCACCGCCGGTTCCACGCATTTTGATCTCAGGCAACCGGTGATCCGCGGCGGTGCTCACACCATCGGAAACTTCCAGGCCCTCTGCCCCTTCTGCCACCGGAACCTGATGCGCCGGTTCCGGGAGCGGTTCGCCCGTATGAACCGGTCGTAGTGCTCCGGGTTGCGTGGGTTATTAACTACCCTGGACCATTATGGTCTTCGCCCCTTCTTCTTCCGTCCCGTCCGGGACGGGCCGCCTCCCCGTGCCGGGATCAGGCATTTCCATGTGTTCCCGATGAGGTCCTCCCTCCCGGCCGCGCGGAGCCCCTCGCGGACAAGCCCGTAGTTCTTCGGGTCCCGGTAGTGCATGAGTGCCCGCTGGACCCTTTTTTCCCGGCCCTTCGGGACATAGACCTCCTCGAGGGTGAAGGGGTCTAGCCCTGTGTGGTAGATGGTCGTCGAGATGCTCATCGGTGTCGGCGTGAAGTCCTGAACCTGCTCGGTGTAGAGGTCGGTGTCCCGGACATACTCGGCGAGTTCGACCATATCGGTGATCCGGCACCCCGGATGACCGGACATAAAGTAGGGGACGAGGTACTGCCGTTTTGGCTTCCCTCCCTGGAGGGCCTCAAACCGCTTCCTGAAGGCGTCGAAGACATCCCGGGGCGGTTTTCCCATGCAGGAGCAGACCCGCTCCGAGACGTGCTCGGGAGCGACCTTGAGGTGCCCGGAGATGTGGCCTTCGCAGACGTGGGCGAGATACTCCTGCTCCTCCGGGGGTATGAGGTCGTACCTGATCCCCGACGCGATGAAGACATGCTTCACCCCCGGGATCTCGCGAAGGCGCTTGAGCAGGCGGAGTTGCTCCTTGTGGCTCCGTTCGAGCGTTGGGCAGTCGATACAGCGGCGGTCCGGGCAGGTGCCCGCGTCGTCCCACCGGTCGCAGTGGATCCCGTACATGTTCGCCGTCGGCCCGCCGACATCCTGGACGACGCCGGTAAACTCAGGCATCGCCGCCATCCGTTCCACTTCCCGAACGATTGAGTCGATACTTCGACTCTGGATGATCCGACCCTGGTGGTGGGTGAGGGCGCAGAACGAGCAGGAGCCGAAACACCCCCGGTGGCTGACGACCGAGAACCTGACCGGTTCGAGAGCCGGGACCGGTTCGGTGTAGGAGGGATGCGTTGCCCTTGCGTAGGGGAGTTCATAGACCCGGTCGAGCTCAATGCTTGCAAGCGGCATCGACGGCGGGTTCTGGATAATCACGGTCTTTGGATGCGGCTGTGCCACGGTGCGGCCCCGCAGGGGGTCCTGCTCCCGGTAGTGCTGTGCGAATGCCCTGGCATAGGCGTAGCGGTCCTGCTTCACCTCTTCATAGCCGGGGAGCACCACGTAGCCGGCGTGGTCCGTGCTCCGCCAGGTCTTCAGGTCGAGCCTGTAGGCGGTGCCGGGGATATCGGTGAGCGAGCCGGCCGCTTCCCCGGCGGCGAGGCGGCGTGCGATCGTGACCACCTGGCGCTCGCCCATGCCAAAGACAAGGAGGTCGGCCGGGGCGTCGGCGAGGATGGACTGCCTGACCGAGTCTGACCAGTAGTCGTAGTGGGCGAAGCGCCGGAGGCTCGCCTCGATCCCGCCGATGACGATCGGTGTTCCGGGGAAGAGGGCATGGACCCTGTCGGTGTAGACGAGGGTCGCCCGGTCGGGTCGCAGAAGTCTCCCTCCCGGGGAGTAGACGTCCGAACTCCGGCGTTTCAGGTTCGGCGTGAAGGCGTTCACCAGTGAGTCGACGTTCCCGGCCGAGACTGAGAAAAAGAGCCGGGGCGTGCCCAGGCGCTGAAAGTCGGCGTCGCTCCGCCAGTCGGGCTGGGCGATGACGCCGACCGAGTACCCGGCGTCCCAGAGCACCCGCCCGAGCAGCGCGGTCCCGAAGGAGGGGTGGTCGACGTAGGCGTCGCCGGTGACCAGGATGATGTCGAATCGGTCGATGCCGAGGCGTTCCGCCTCCTCCATCGCCATGGGGAGGAACTCTGGCTGGTCGGTCATGGAAGCACCCGGTCAAAGACCGGCAGGTCGACGCCGGTCTTCTCATCGAAGATCCGTTTTGCCGATATCCCGACGAACTCTGTGATGATCGCTTCAATGATTACGTAGACCTCCCCCCTCTCCCTGAGGCACCCGGCGAGCGACTGGATTCCTCTCCCTGCCACCGTATGGATATGGATCGACGGTCCCTCCTCCCCGGGGTAGATGGTGGCAAACCCGAAGAGTTCCCACCCCCCGAGGATCTCTTCGTGCCTTGGGATTGGCGGGATGACCGGCTCCTTTGGCCCGGTCACGATCCTTGCAGACCGTACGGCACCGAGGAAATGGATCATGCCGCTCTGGATGTTCATCGCCGCAACAAAGCGCCGGACTTCACTGATAAAATCCTCACGATCGTCAATCCTGACCGTAAAGACCCTGCCGACCTGCCCTTCCGAGTACTGCATGGACTCCCTCTCCTGATAGATGGTGTCTTCTGGTATTATAGTGCTCCAGGGCACCTCATACCCCACGCACCCCGGGTTGCCCTGTGCCCTCTCTTAGCGTAAGGCAACGTCACGCGTGAAGTATCAGGTGAAATGGTCCGGTGGTGCTCGACCCGACTGCCGCCCGGCACGGCGGCAGGGTTGATATACCCCGGGTTCGCAAACGAAGGATCGATCGTCTCCGCCCGGGAGAGATCATCGGTGCGTGGTTCTGGTGGTCTGGATCAGGGAGCTTGAGTACCTCCGGGGGTTTGCCGCCCTCGCCGTGATCGCGGTCCACATCTCCATGCACTTCACCCTGATCCCTGCGGTGAACCTGCCCGGCCTCCTGAACCTCTTCGTCTACATCACCGCCCACTTTGCCGTGCCGGTCTTCATCTTCATATCGGGCTGGGTGCTCGCGGTCCGATATTCGGGAGCGTATTCGGTCCCGGCCTACTACCAGCGCCGGGCCCGGACAATCCTCCCTCCGTACCTCTTCTTTACCGCCCTCTACCTCCTCATACCGGTGGAGGGCGCGATACGCGTCGCCAGTCTGCCTGAACCGGGTGCGGTGGCGGGCGCTCTCCTCATGGGAACCGCTGCCTATCACCTCTGGTTCTTTGTGGTGATCATCCAGTTATACCTCCTTTACCCCCTGATCATCAGGGGCTACGACGTCTTCGACCGGGCCGGTGCGGCACTCTTTCTCCTCCTTGCCCTCCTCTTCTGCCAGGTCCTCTGGAACGTGGGCGCCCATGCCCTCGGGGCCTTTGCAGGCGCTGATTGGTACGCGATCCTGGCCCGGGCGTTCCCGTCGCACCTCTTCTACTTCGTGCTTGGAATCCACGTCTCCCGGCATACCGGATGGTTCAGGTCGGCGGTCAGGTCGCTCTCCCCGGCATGGGTCCTTGTCGCGGCCGGTGCGGGGGCTCTCCTCATCGGGGGCGTGTGGGTCGCACCCATGCTCCTCCACGGCAGTTTCTCCGGCGCAACGCTCGCTGTCTTCTGCGTCTACCGGATATTCGAGCCGCTCTATTACATCCCGGTCATCGTCCTGCTCATCATGACAGCCATGCGGCTCGAGAAGACCGGCGGCCTCCTTGCTGATTCTTTCCGGTCGTTCGGCGAGCACTCGTTTGGGATCTATCTCATCCATCCCATTATCATCGCCGCCCTCGCTGCCGCCTGGGCCTCCTTCACCGGGCTATCGTGGACTGACTGGGTGACCTACCCGGTGCTCTTCCTCGCGACGGCAGCGGTGAGCTACGGCCTCGTCAGGCTTGCCGCACCCCGGTCGCGGTGAGGTCCGGAGCGGTCCGGCGGCACGTGATCCTCTCTCAGACCCACCCCTTGCCTGCCACTCCTGCCAGAAAAAGGTTATGTTTTTATTGTTGAACAGCAGGCCTCGGTTCCGAAAATGAAGCCTCCCGTTAAACTGCGTGGTGGTATGCGCGGTCGATTTCGGCCCCCTCTTTTCCTGCATCTCACGTGCCTTGGGATCTCTAAGAATACTCTATACAATTACAAAATAGCCTGAATTTACCGTTATGATCTCACATTTATATTGGGGCTCTCCAGCCAACTCCGTTGGCTCCGGGAGCCGCCATAACACCTCGCCCTGCAGAAGGATGTGGGAAAATTATATATATTATGAGGGGGATCTCTAGGTCACGGTAGTTGCCAAGGCCGGCCGGGTGGGGAAGTGAGAACAGGACGACGATGGGCGCCCGGCCGGCTGATGAGGCAAGACCTCCCCCGGTACCCGGGGAAGAACGAGGTTCCGTACCGTGCCAGGTGGCCCATTCTGTAAACCACCGCCTGGAAGCCACATCTATGGAGGAATTGTAGCATGAAAATCCGAGTACCGCTAGGTATCATTACCGCGGTTATGATGATACTGGCAGTCATGGTTCTGCCGGTCTCTGCGGCAGGAGTAGCGCCGCAGTGTAATGCGGATCCTGCGGATCCCGTTGATGTCACGACGACAGTTAATATCGCGACGGGGGGAGGAAGCATCCCAGTTGTGCTCAGCAGCTGGGTAGCTGACACCACCAGCTCCCTGGAAGATGGTGATCCGACACACGCTATCTCTGGAAGCCAGTTCCTGCCCCCGGTATCATATCTGGGTAAGAAGGATATTGAATTTTTCGCTGTCGTCTGGGATGATGAAGACAACGGCAACGTGAACGTGGTCTCCTGGGATGTCTACCACCCCCTGAATGCCTGGGGCAACGGTTCGTTCAAATACCAGGTTATGGGTACCCAGATAACCGACCAGGCTGAGGCCATTGCGCTCTTCCAGGACGCCATGGACGCCGGTCTGCTGACCGTCGCCGGGGAATTTGACGCAAATGTCATCCTCACCGAGTACCTCGAGAAGGGCACCGCTGCTGTCTGGGTCGGCACAGCCGACCTCGATTACCACCAGCCTGCTGGTGATTACCGGGTTCTTGCAAACGCCATCGACTTCAACAACAACTGGGCCGAGCCGCTGGAGAGCACCTTCCTGTATGTGCCTGTTGCTGCCTTTGAGATCGACTTTGACACGGTCAACTACGGCAACGTGAACATCAACACGCACAAGTGGGTCGCAGGCAACACCATCTTCAACCCGGGCGACAACAGGCCGACCCTCCGGAACATCGGCAACACCGCCCTGCAGGTCACCATCAACCAGGATGACATGGGACTTGGAGAGAGCCTGAGCGGCTGGAACGTCCAGTGGGACGCCCGGATGGGCAATGATAACGCCAACACGATGGTCTACGAACCCTTCGAGACCGTCACCCTGCCGAACGCGCTCCCGCTCTGCAACACCGAGGAGCTCGACTTCTCTATCCAGGTCTTCAAGGGAACCACCGGTACAAAGACCGGCACGATGACCCTCGGGGCTGTCATATCTCCCATACCTGTGTGAGTTTGGGTGCGGTATAGATTTGTGACCAATCAGCCGGCATTTGCGCCTGATTTTGGCGCAAAAACCGGTTTTATGATGTGATTACTGGCACGCAGCCAGAGACTACAGAGAAAAAGGAGAGACGATGAATCCGAGATGCGGGGTGACGATGGTCGCCGCTATCCTGTTGGTGGCGGCGATCGTCTGTCAGCCGGTGAGCGCTGCAGGCATAGCCGTCGGACCCTCCAGCCTGGCAATCGATAACGCGCTGCGAGGGGGGTCCTTTGAACGGTCGTTAACTATCTTTAATCCCTCTGATACGGGCTTTGACGTGGTCCTGAAGACCGAGGGTTCTGCGAAGGACTGGATCAAATTCTCAGCCATCGATGGCAGTGAAGAGATCCAGAAGGTCTACGCCCCAAAGAAGGGCCAGATCCCTGTCCTGATGCGGGTGAAGGTCCCGGACGATGCCGCGAACGGCCGCTACACGGCAAAGGTCATCGTTGAGACGGTTCCTGGTGAAAAGGTTCCGGGCTCGGTGGGGACGATCCTCCAGGCAACATCCACCCTGGAGATCACGGTCACCGATGTCGAGCGGGTCTCAGGCGAGGTTATGAGCATCGTGGTGAGGGATACCGAGGTGGACATCCCGCTGGGTATTGAGGTCGGTTTCAAGAACACCGGGAACGTGGTGGCGACCCCTGAGATCACCGCCGTCATATCCCGGGACGGGACGGTCATCGACACCATCTCTGAGGCTAAAACCCCGGTCAGCCCCACCATCACCGAACGGATAGTGGTGCACTGGCCCAACGAGGGGCTTGCTGCAGGAACCTACCAGGTGGACGTCACGGTCTCGCTCCGGGATGCGATACTGGCAGAGGAAGGTCGCACCTTTGAGATCCTGCCGTTAGGATCGCTGACCCGGCAGGGGGAACTGACCGATCTCGGCTATGAGGGAGCGCTCACGGTCGGCAAACCGATCAAGATCACAGGACTCTTCAAGAACTCGGGGTCTATCGCGACGAGAGCCCGGCTCTCGGGCGAGGTCTACCGGGGCGGCAGCCTTGTCGACGTAATCTCCGGCGATGAGATGACCGTCCAGGTCTTTTCCGAGAATCCCCTGAC
>NZ_DAQR01000012.1:0-2139 GCF_002502935.1 Methanoculleus sp. UBA413 | reverse complement strand
CAGCGGGAAGACGAAATCGCGAGAAACGGTGATCAGTTCCTGCCTGTGCGTTCTGTACGGGTGGGAGTCACTGGATGAAGAGAGGCAGTAGATGATGAAGAGTATTGATAGGATCGCGATCTTCTTCGCGATTCTCCTTGTTTCGGTCTCCGTCGTGCCGGCGTTTGCAGGTTCGCCTGCAGATACCGTGGAGGATCCCCTCTCGCATGCGGAGGCTGATGCCGGAGCGGCCGACAACCTGTTGTCGGATGAGCCTCCTTCGGATCAGACCGGCTCCGGCGATGACTCCTCCGGGGTGGATGAAGGTCCGCCTGACCAGGATATCGTACCTGATGCCGGGGAGGACGATGATACGTCTTCCACGGCGCCGGAGGAAGAAGGAACCTTAACTGGAACGACCACGCCCACGGCCACGGATGTGACAGATCCGGCCGGAAACGACACTACTCTGTCAGAACCCGGGGAGACCCCTACACCCACGCTCTCTCCTGAGGAGACCCCGGTGGTTGACTCTAAGCCTGTGGTGACCGAAGGGCCTGGCCAGGATGACGAGCCGGCTGAGAACACCACAGCAACCAATGAGACCTCTGTATCCACGGTCTCTCCTGAGGAGACCCAGGGGGCTGACCCCGGGCCTGTGGAGACTGCCAGCCCGGATGCTGCTGAGAACACCACGGCACCGCTCCCGACGGACACTATAGATCCCACTCCATCTACCGGCACCGGTGTGGTGGAGAACGAGTCGGTGTCATCCGATACCTTGCCTGAGAACGAAACGGCCGGGGAGTCTGTCTCCCGGGCGGCCGTGCTCTGCGTCTGGGAGCAGCTCGATCCGGCCCTCGGCTGGCTCGACGATGATCCGGTCCAGGCGGGGAGCCAGTTCCTGCCTCCCTGTGCCTACGGTGCGGAAAAGACCGTCCATATCTGCGCGGTTGTTGCCGGGGGCGGCGCGACGCCTGACCTGATTGTGGCCGATGTAGTGTCTCCTGACGGTTCGCCCTTCTCCCGGGTCAACCTGACCCGGCAGGATTCTGGTACGGATGCGCTCGAAGCGGCCTCCATGGCCGGGCTGGTCACCTACGCCCATGGCACGAGCCTTAATGAGGCTGTGCGTGCCCTGGAAGAGACTGGCGCAGCGGTCTATGCGGGCGAACTTGACCTCCTCTTTTCCCAGGCGCCCGGCGACTACCATGTCTCGGTGCAGGTCCTGTCCAAAGAGGGGAGCTCGGTAGAGCCACTAGCCAGCATCTTCACCTATCTTCCGACCGCGTCCTTCGAGATCGACTTTTCGACGGTCGACTACGGGACCGTCGAACCGGGGGAGAACGCCTGGGTCGAGGGTGACGCCGACTTCGGGACAGCAGAGAGACCGACGGTGCGCAACACCGGCAACGTGCCGATCCGCATCACTGTCGTCCAGGACAACATGGGGCTTGGTGTGCCCGTCTCCTACATGGCAAAACTTGGCAACAGCGGCACCCCGGTCGCCTTTGGGGCGATGGAAGAGGTGACGCTCCCCGGTGTCCTGCCGGTGAACGAGACGGCATCGATCTCGCTCGCCCTCCGGGTTCCTTCCGGCGGCGAGGGTACACCGGGCGGCAGGCTCCAGGTTAGCTGTGTCCCCCATCAGGGGGAGCACTGAACCTGAACTCTTCTTTTTTTCCCGGGAGCACTCCGGGTTCTGCCCGGCGCTGGCAAAGATCCTGGACGATCTGGAGCTGATTGGTCTCCAGGACAACCCCAGGGAAGTGATCACCACGATCCGGGGGTTTGTATGGCAAACCCGAGAGAGTTTGCCGCGCTGACGTATGCCGGTACTAACCCGGTTGAGGTGCATGGGGTGGCTGGGTGAGGAGGGGTTTTCCCACCTACCACCCATACAAATCCGCAAGGCCCGGGACGGTGAGAGCAGAATGGGGGAAAAGTGCTTGAATGATGTGTACGAATGCGCTGGCGCGGAACGGGTAGAAGAGCCACTGATTACATCTTTCCTTCTTGGGAGGGGTCAGATGCCTGTATGATGGTCCCGGGAAATTCTCGGAGATTTCTGGTAATTTTGAGAAACGGGTCCTGGAATAACTCTAAGAATTATGCTTATATTCCCAAAAGAAGTGGGCTCGCTGAGATTCGAACTCAGGA
>NZ_DAQR01000109.1:3787-22890 GCF_002502935.1 Methanoculleus sp. UBA413 | reverse complement strand
TGTCAGGTTGCTGCAATGGCCCCGCCCGCCTGGGTGCAGCCCGGAACGACGGTGACGTATCAGGCCGCATTAACCCCATACTACGGTATCGATCCCGACGACCCGATGGAGCGGTGGGTGCATTACGAGGGGACCGGGGTCTACGGCTTCCTGACCGATACGATCACCGGCAGGGATGCTGCGGGCGGCTATTCCGGCGACTCGGTGGTGATCAGCGGTATTGACGGAAGTACCCTGTATACGGGCACATGGTCATATCAACCCGGAGACCCGGGCATGGGGTTGATACCGTTCTGGGTTGATCTCGATAATCCCGCCTTCGGCCCGGATTTCCTGGTCGCTGAAGGGCCGCTGGAACTTGCCGGCCAAGTCTGGAATGCGCAGGTGTACTACTATGCAAACCTCGGGACCAGTTTCGATATACGCTACGTCGTCGATAAAGACAGCGGTCTCGTTTTAATCAAGAATGCTGGGTTGACCGGCGCCAACAACCAGATGCAGAGGGAGATCTACATCCTGCAGTCGGTCGAGACCGGCTATCCGGGAAGCGGTATGCCGGAGAACGCTACCTCGTCTGCTCACGAAGCGGTCGAGAGCGTCCGGGGAGCAGGGGATATCTGGCGGTCGAGGATCTCCTGAGGCCTCTCCCAAACCACTACTGCCGGGCCGGGGGACACCCCCTCCCGGCGCGATGCTCACCACGGTCCCCTGCCCGGGGTGAGACGGGGAAAGGTCTGTCCTGCAACCACCTACGATCAGGAGAAATTGTTTCCATCTGTGCAGCCTGAGGGGCAGCCTCATGCGGCTTTGTGAGAAAAGAGTGAATTGTCTGAGTTCTCTAAAAACCAGGGTGTGAAAGGAGAAGTTTTTCCAGCGTTATCCAAGCTCGTCCCAGCGGGTCTTCTTCCGGTAGATCACAACGCCCACGATGGCGAGGACGACAATAACTCCAATGCCTACATAGAGGAGGATGTTACCGCCGAGGCTGAACCCCTCGCCGATCTCATCCCGCAGGGCGTCTGCGTCGCTCAAAGCCTCGTTTGCCTTGTTCAGACCTTCAGCCGCCTTCGAACGGGCTAGCTGATAGTTGCTCGCACTCAGGCCATCCTTTGCCTGAGAGTAGAACTGGACGGCACTCTCGCGCTTGGTCACGATGGAGACCACCCTTGGATCCCCGCCCATGGAGCGGTTCTCGACAAAGTAGTTGATCTTGTTATCCAGGGACTCAAGCGCCGCACCGGTATCAGAGACTTCCTTCTCGGCCCATGCCTTATCGAGGAGCGGCTTTGCCTCGTCCATGTTCTTTATGGCGGAGGCGATGTATTCCGCCGCCTTCGAGGGGGCTGCCGATGCGGCACTGGTGAGCGCCTTGCTGGCGGCGTCGTATTTGGCCTGCGCAGCAGAGACATCCACGCCATCTGCAGCCCTGGCATCGATATCCGCCTTTAATGTCTTGAGATTCTGCTGCTGGACCGAGAGAGAACTCCCGACCTGCTCCGCGCTCACGACCTTGCGGGTCATGCGGTAGGGAGTGCCCTCTACGTGCTTGTTCTTGATGTGCTCAAGCTTGACTATCTCGATCTCCCCTGACGAGGTTTTGGGCACGGTACCGCGGAGCTGGACGTCCAGTTCGACTTTGTCTTTGTAGGCGAGCTCAAACGATCCCAGGGACGGGTAGTATCCGGTCTTCTCGGTGGTATAGATGGGAATCCCGTCACGGTAGACAATGAACGTCCATGCGGGATCCCGCAGCCCGGTGCTGAAATCAAACGACTCGCCGTCCGAGTTGGCGGGGTCCATGTTGTAGGCGATCACGTAGTGCGCGGTCACCTCCTGGCTGGGTTCGAGATCACCGCTTGCGGGGTTGACGGTCGCTGTCTTAACATCGAATGCCGATGCCGCCTGCACGACACAGACCAGTGCCAGCAGGAGAATGATCCATCTGCTGATATTTGCCTTCATACACGCCTCCCTCACTCGAACAATGGCTCTATACCGTCATCGAACATAGTAGTGCGCTTCTCCTTTGATTTAAGGACATCCTCTTTCGTGGACTTCGCAATCTCCATGAGCTCTGTGATCCGGGGAGCGTTCCCGATCGTCGCAAGAACCACCACGGCAGCGACGTAATCGCTCTGCACCGGATAATCCCCGCCACGCACCTCGACGCCGGCGATGTTCTCCTCGACCCAGCTCTTCGACTTCTCCACACCCTTCCGGTCCATCTCATCCGGCGGGCCTGCAAGGAGAACCAGCGCTCGCTCCGCTGTCGAGTAGTCGCACGGCAGGGTCAGGCGCCCGAGCATAGCACGCCTGACGAGAGCAATGATCTTTGCAGACTTGTCCTCCCCGGTCAGCACCTCCTCGGTCTTCTCCTTCTTCCGCAGGAGGCCGGAGAAGAGCCCCTGCGACTGCTTCGTGCGGGGGCTGACCTTCTCGCTGATGGCGTATCCGACGGAGCTGATACCGCCGCCACGAAGGGTGTTGATGACCTCGCTTGAGTCTACGACCATCTCACCGACGCCCGCCTTGCCGACCTCACCTGCACGGAAGAGCACGCCGAACCGTCGGACGATCTCATCGTTCAGCCGGGTATAGGCATCCTTGACACTTTCACCCTCGTTCTTCCAGGCACTGTTGTCGAAAATAAACGTATTATCCGCCTCGTTCACCAGGGTGCTCAGGGAACGGGCCGCATTATATGAATAGAGCCGTCCTTCCTCAGGAGCGGGCAGGATACCAATCGCGTAGACCGGTTCGCGGTATATGCGCTTCAAGTGCCGGGCCAGGACCGGCGTGCCCCCCGAACCCGTTCCACCGCCGAGACCGGCGACGATGACGAAAGCATCGACATCGTGCGTGCCCCGGGAGTCGATGGCGTTGATAATACTGTCAATCTCATCGGCGGTCACCCGTGCCCCGGTTACGTTATCGGTCCCGACTCCATGGCCCTTAACCACTGTCTGTCCGATAAGGAGCCGATCTTTCAACTCGATATTGTCAAGCCCCATCAGGTCAGTGCGTGCCGTGTTTACCGCAATTCCCCTGAAGTTCTGGGTCTGCAGTCGTTTGTCCTGTTCTATGAACATATCGACGACTTTGCCCCCGGCCTGACCGAATCCTATGAAGAAGACCCTCATTCAGCTTCACACCCTCATAATAACTAATCAAATAATATCGACGTTTATGTATAAAGACGTTGTATACTGTATAAGCCAAAAATGTTCTTATAATTTTCACACGTTGTGATGAAAGATGAAGATCTGTGTTGTGGGGGGAGGTCTCTCCGGTCTGGTCTCGGCTCTCAACCTTGCCGGAACACACCAGGTAGACCTCTTCGAGCGAAGGCCGGTTCCGGGCGGCTGCCTTGGTTCATACCGGATCGGCGACTACTGGATCGAGGAATACTACCACCACTGCTTTGCCGGTGACGCCCGTCTCCTCGCCCTCCTCGATACCCTGCAGGTGGCCGATCGGCTGGAATGGCTCCGGGGGTCCACCGGCTACTATGTCGACGGGACCATCCACCCGCTTACCACCCCGATCGAGATCCTGCGCTACCCTCACCTCACGTTCACCGAGAAGGCCCGGCTCGGCCTGCTGACCCTGCGGTCCCGGCGGCTCGACGTCTCCGCGCTCGATAACATCACCGCAAAAGACTTCATCCTGGATAACCTCGGCCCCGGCATCTACTCCTCGTTCTTTGAACCGCTCTTAAAGAGCAAGTTCGGGGACCGCAGGGGCGAGGTTTCCGCCGCCTGGCTCATATCCAGGATCGCGATCAGGTCTGACCGCGGTGCCGGGGGTGAGCGCCTGGGCTACCTTCGGGGAGGGTTCCAGCACCTCATCGCCCGGCTCCAGGAAGAGGTTGAAGGGCTGGGGGCCTCGGTCATGCTCGACTCCCCGGTCAGGGAGATCAGGCGGGATGGCGGCGGCTGGCTCGTCAACGGAGAGGTCTACGACGCGGTCGTATCGACACTCCCCCCGCAGGTGACCGCCGAGATTGCCGGCGTGGATATCGCCCCGGTGCCCTACCAGGGTGCCGCCTGCATGACCCTCGCGCTCGACCGGGACGTCACCGACGGCATCTACTGGCTGAACATGAAGGATGCGGCCCCCTACGGTGCGGTGGTCTCGCACACCAACTTCGCACCGCTCGCATGGTACGGCGAACATCTCGTCTACCTTGCCTCCTACTTTGCGGGCCGGCTCCCGGAAGGCTTTGAGCAGACGATGCTTGCAGACTTCTGCAGGCGGTTCTCAGTCAGCGCAAGCGAGGTGCACTGGCACCGGCTTGCCGTCGACCCCTATGCAGGCCCGGTCTACACGACCGGGCTCCGGGACCGCCTGCCTGCCTACGAGGAGCACGGGCTCTTCCTTGCCGGGATGTTCAGCCCCCCAAACTACCCGGAGCGGAGCATGAACGGGTCGATCGTCGCCGGAGAGGAGGTTGCGAGGCGGGTTCTTGCGAGGTACCCTCATGCCTGAGATCGAGGTGAGCGCGGTGCTCCCGGTCTACAACGACCGTGCGGCGCTCGAAGCTGCTATCCCCCGATCGCTTGAGACGCTGGAAGCGATCGCACCAGGGGGTTTTGAACTGATCGTCGCTGAGGACGGGAGCACCGACGGGAGCACCGAGTTCGTCAGGGAGTACGAGACCGGAGACCCCCGGGTCCATCTGATGCACAGCGACGAGCGGCTCGGGCGAGGGCGGGCGCTCAACCGTGCGTTTGCCGGGGCGAAAGGATCTATTGTCTGTTACTACGACGTCGACCTCGCAACTGACATACAGCACCTCCCTGAACTGGTCGGCGCCATCCGCGAGGGCTACGATATCGCAACAGGCTCCCGCCTCCTCCCGGAGAGCGATATCACCCGGAGCGGCGGGCGGGAGATCGCGAGCCGCGGCTACAACTTGCTTGTCAGGACGGTTCTTGGGAGTTCGCTCCACGACCACCAGTGCGGGTTTAAGGGGTTTCGGCGTGACCGCCTCCTTGCCCTCCTCCCGACGGTCACCGCTGACCACTGGTTCTGGGATACCGAGGTGCTGGTGCGGGCGCAGAAGAGCGGGTACCGGATACAGGAGTTCCCGGTGCGGTGGCGGCAGGGGCCGGGGACGACGGTGCGCAGGAAAGACGTCATCGAGATGGGATCGGCGGTAATGCGCCTCTGGTGGCACCTCCATGTGGAAAAAGGTTAGCGCGATCGTCATCCCCACCCTGGTCGCGGTCGGGATTATCGCCTACATGCTCTACCGGGTATGGGACGACCTCCTGCTGACGCTTGAGCATGCTGTGCTGCCCTTTCTCTTTGCCGCGGTCGGGATCTGTATTGTTGCCTGGATCCTCAGGGGTTTTCGGTACCGGTTCATCCTCCGGGGGCTTGACATCCCAAAAAGCCTCGGCTTTGCGACCGCCTGTATCTTCATATCCCAGACGGCAAATCTCATTGTTCCCGCCCGGCTCGGAGACTTTGTGCGGATGCTTATCCTCAAGCGCGAGGATGACGCCACCTACTCGCAGGGGTTCTCGTCCATCGTCGTCGAGCGGGTCTTTGACGCCCTGATGATCGCGGTGCTCGGTGTCATCGCGCTCCCGTTCATCCTGGCCGTCCTTGCTGTCCCGGACTGGTTTACCACCGTCATCATCGTCCCGCTCGCTGCCGGGGGCGCCTTCTTTGCCGTCCTCCTCTGGTCGGGCAGGATAGAGTCAGAGAACCGGTTCATCGCCGCCATCCAGAGGATGCTTGATGAGGTAAAGCAGGCCTCCCTCAACCCCCGGGCTCTCGTTGTGCTCAGCGGGTCATCGCTCCTCATATGGATCGTCGATATCCTGGTCTGCTTCGCGGTCGTCCTGATGTTCCAGGAGCCGGTCCCGTTCGGCATCGTCGTCCTCGCGATCGTCATCGGCAACCTCGTGAAAGCGGTCCCGGTCACCCCCGGCGGGGTGGGGACCTATGAACTCGCGCTCGCGCTGACCTTCGGGCTTGCGGGGACGCCTGCAGCCACGGCGACCCTGATCGCGGTCATCGACCACCTGATCAAGAACATGGTCACGGTCATCGGGGGCGTCGGGTCGATCTACTACTTCGGCGACTGGTCGAGAGACCTCTTAAAGAAGGTCTTGAGAAAGGAGATCCAGAAGGAGGAGACGTTTGGCGGGTGAGATCATCCTCCCGGTGCTCTCCTGGCTCGCGGTCATCAAGGTGCTCCACCTCGGTACCTGGCCGGCGCTCGACCGCACCCTCGGCAACCTCGCGGCCGCTGCCGCATACCCGGCATCGGTCCTCACGTTCACACTCCTCTCATGGTACGGTGGGCTTTTCGGTCTTCCGGTCTGGATCGCCCTCCTGCCGGCCCTGGGGGCGATCGTCTGGGCGGGATCACGGGGGTTCTACACGAGAGAGCGTCTGCGATCAGCACTCCCCTGGGACCTTGCCTTCCTGATCCCCTTCCTCTTCATGCTCGAGGTGCGATGGATCAACCCGACCATCTCCTACGCCGAGAAGTTCATGGACCACGCGTTCCTTGCATCGATCATGCGGCATCCGGTCGTCCCGCCGCTCGACCCCTGGTACGCGGGCGGAACCCTGGACGTCTACTACTACATCGGCTACTGGATGAGCGGAGCGCTCGGGCTTGTGGCCGGCGTGCCTTCGACGGTCACGTTCAACCTCGTCCTCCCGACCGTGCTCGGGCTTGCCGCCGTCTCGCTCTACGCCCTTGGACATCTTCTCCTGAACCGCTACCGGTGGCTCCCGGTGCTGGTGCTCCTCCTCCCGAACCCCTCTGCGGTCTACCTGATCCTGACCGGGGCTCCCTGGTCAGAGATCCTCTGGGGGAGCACCCGGACGATCGAGAGCACCATCAACGAGTATCCCCTCTTCTCGATGCTCTGGGGCGACGTCCACCCGCACGTCATGGGCCTCTTCAACCAGACGTTCCTACTCTTCCTGCTGGTCTTTGCCTACATGCGCTGGGGAAACCTCTCGATGCGGGGGCGCGCGGTCCTCTGCGGGCTAGCTGCCCTCGCTCTTGGGTCGATGCCCGGGATCAACTCCTGGGATGTGCTGGTCTATGCCCCGGTCACGCTGGTCTTCGGGCTCCTTATCTGGCGGCGCTACGGGAACTTTTCCCGGGACCGGGAGAAGTCCTGGATGGTGCTTGCGACCGTGCCGCCGTTCGCGATCGCAGCCTACCTCCCGTTCTACTTCCAGCTCAACAGCCCCGGGATCGGGGGGGTCGGGATCGTCACGGTCCCCTCCGCCCCGGCAGAGTTCCTGCTGGTCCACGGGTTCTTCCTCGCGGTGCTCGTCGCCGCCTGCGCCCCTGATATCCGGAAGCGCCCCTACCTCCTGCTCGCCGCGGTGCCGTTCGTGCTCGCCGGCTATCCGGCCGCGGCCATCGCCGCCGTCCCGCTCGTCTACCTCGTTGTCCGCCGCCGGTTCTCGGTCGCAGATACGCTCGCGATTCTTGGGCTCCTGATCATCATCGCCACCGAGTTCCTCTACCTCAAGGACAACATGGGCGAGACATACTTCCGGATGAACACTGTCTTCAAGTTCTACCTCCCGGCCTGGCTCCTGATGGGGACGGCAAGTTCAATCGTCATCGGGGAGTGGCTCCGGAGCGCCGGGGTCGGCCGGCGCGTGCCTGACCGGGTGGGGAGGCTGCTCCCGGTGCTTGCCGTTGCGGTCCTCCTCACCATGCCCTTTGCGATCAACATCGACTTCGGCTACGGGAGCCGCACCCTCGACGGTGCGGCGTATCTTGTGGGGTCGCACCCGGGGGATGCGGCAGCGATCGCGTTCCTCAGGGACCTCCCGGGCGACCATGTCATCGTCGAGGCTGAGGGCGGGGACTACACCTACTACTCCCGGGTATCGTCGTTCTCCGGTATCCCGGCGGTCCTCGGGATGCCGTTCCACGAGTACATGTGGCGGGGAGAGGAGGGTGGTATAAGCGAGCGGATGGCCGACGTGCGGGCGATATACGAGCAACCATCGCGGTCTATCGACCTTGCGCGGGCGTACAACGCGACTCTGCTCTACGTGGGTGCCGAAGAGCGCGACCGCTACACGGTCTCGCTCCCGGTGGAGGCGCTCGAACTCATCTATGATGCTGAGGGAGTCCAGGTATACCGGATCCCGGCATAATACTGCCGGCAGCCAGGATCATGCGAGGAGGCGCGAAGATGACCGGGCCGCACCCCTCGCGGCGTGGCCAAATGACAAACCTTTATCTCTCGTCCTATTGACATAATAGAGCACATTCGATCAGCTACGCTACTGATGAATGATGACGGGGCGGGATACCTGCCCCTGAAAGAGGTGAGTTATGGCAAAGGCATATGTGAAATTTGAGATTCCTGAAGAGATCCAGAATAAGGCCCTTGAAGCTCTTGAGATAGCAAGAGATACCGGTAAGGTGAAGAAAGGGTCCAACGAGGCAACTAAGGCAGTAGAACGGAACACCGCCCAGCTGGTTCTTATCGGGTCAGATGTTGAGCCAGAGGAAATTGTAATGCATCTGCCGCCGCTCTGCGACGAGAAGCAGATTCCTTTTGTCTACATCACAAAGCAGAACGATATCGGTTTGGCAAGCGGCCTCGAGGTAGGCTCTGCAGCCGCCGCTATCGTTAAGCCCGGTAAGGCAAAGGATCTCGTTGAGGAGATCGCAAAGCAGATAACTGCACTGAGAGAGTGAGGAGTTAAGGTTATGGCAAACGACGGAACGCCCGCAGAAGTTATCGAGGTCATCGGCCTCACCGGGATGCATGGCGAAGCCCAGCAGGTGAAGTGCCGGGTCCTTGATGGTCCGAACAAGGGCCGGATCATCACCCGCAACACAGTGGGCCCCATCAGGGAGGGAGACATCCTCTCGCTGCTCGAGACCGAGCGTGAAGCCAAGAAGCTCTCGAGGCGGTAACCATGGTCGACAGATTCATCTGCAGTTTCTGTGGGGAGGCCCTGGAGCCCGGCACCGGCAAGATGTTTGTCAGGCGGGACGGGACTATCTACTACTTCTGCAGCAGCAAGTGCCAGAACAACTACAGGCTTGGCCGTGTGCCGCGCCGTGTCCAGTGGACCACGGCCGGACGGAGAGCCCGTGGCAAAGAGTGATCCGGCATGGATCGCACATTCGTGATGGTCAAGCCCGACGGCGTCCAGCGTGGACTCATCGGGGAGATCGTCTCCCGGTTTGAGGCGAAGGGGCTGAAGCTTGCAGCGGCAAAACTCGAGTCCCTCCCCGAAGAGCGGGTTGTCGAACAGTACCGGGAGCACCTGGAAAAGCCCTTCTTCCCGGGGCTGAAAGCCTACATCATGAGCGGACCCTGCTTCCTGATGGTCTGGGAAGGGAAGGGCGCGGCTGCGGTTGTCAGAACGATGATCGGCGCCACAAACCCTGCAGAGGCAGCACCGGGCTCCATCCGCGGCGATTTTGGTCTTGATATCGGGCGGAACGTGATCCACGCATCCGACTCCCCCGCAAGCGCCGTCCGCGAGATCGGCATCCACTTCGCGCCTGCCGAGCTGATCGAGTACTCAAAAGTTGACGAACCCGTCCTCTACGAGTGAACGCCGGAGAAACCGGCGGAGACAACTATTTTTTGGAATCGTTTCTCTAGTGGAGTATTGCAGCTAACCGTTCCACGAAGACCTCCCCCGGGTTGGCGACTGGGGAGGCTCCCCTGTTCTGTTCCACCGTGTCCGGGTTCTGGGTTGTGGGGGGAGGGGGCTCGCCCCCTCCCCTGCCCCCACCCCAGGGCGATGCCCACCACGGTCCACTGCCCGGGCTCGCCCGGGGAATCGGTCGTGTTCATGTGCAACATTGCCTCACGCGAGCGGCTGGCGATCCGCATCAGGACCGCAAAATAAGGTGAAATGGTCTACTAGTGGATCATTGCATCTAATATTTCCCTGCGATGGTTGCGCGAGGTCGTGTCACAACGCCCACGCACCGCCAGGGCCTCCCGGCATGGAGAACCCCTGCAAACCTGCATTTCCAGGAAGATGGGCTCCCTATCCCGCCGGAAAACCGCAAGTGCTAATATCGAACCCCTCGTATATCTGATCACCCATGGTGGACCTCCTGAGTTTTGCGCTGCTGAGCTTCTCTTCGATCATCATCGTAGTGAACCCGCTCGCCGCCACCCTGATCTTCGTCTCCCTCACCGGCACGATGGACAGGACAACACAACTCAAGGTTGCACGTGATTCAAGCGAGTTCGCCCTGATTATCCTGCTCATCTTCACCATCGCAGGCGGCTGGATCCTGCAGCTCTTCGGCATCTCCATTGAGGCGTTCCGCATCGCAGGCGGTCTCCTCCTCTTTGGCATCGGTATGGATATGGTCTATGCAAAGACGTCGAGGACCCAGATGACCGCGACCGAGAAGTACGAAGGCCAGGATGCAGACGACATCGCAGTCATGCCGCTTGCAATCCCGATGATCGCGGGGCCCGGTGCCATAACATCCGCTATCGTGCTCATGAACGAGGCGGTGGGGATGGGGATTGTCGCAATCGCCATCGTCCCGGTGGCCGCCGCGACCGCCATCGGGATCACCTACTACATGATGCGGCACTCCGACGTCATCGTCCGGCGCATCGGTCAGCGGGAGTATCGCGCCGTCAACCGGTTGATGGGTATGCTCCTCATCGCGATCGCGGTCCAGTTCATCATCATCGGGCTCAGGACAGCCTTCCCCATCCTCACCGGAGGCCTTGCATGAAACACGACCTTACACTCGCGGGGGCGGCCCTGGTCAGCGGCTGCATCATCACGGGCGGGATCCTCATCGGAGCGCTGACGTTCTCGGTCGAGGTCCCGTTCGCCCCCTACATCATGGTGACCCTGGCCGCCCTCATCGTCCTCGGCGCCGCCATGCTCATCCTCTCCTGCAGGACCAGGGGAGACCTGTCCCTGCGATGACCACGATAGCGCTTGCCCAGGTTGCCGGGGGCCGGGGCGACCCGGACGCGGCCGCCCGGATGGCTGAGGAAGCCGCCGCGGCCGGAGCATCGCTCATCTGTTTTCCCGAGCAGTTCATAACCGGATGGTCCCCCGAGATCCCGCCCGGGGCCGGGGAGCCCCTGGACGGTCCGCTCACTGCCGCGTTCAGCGAGATTGCAAAAAAGAACCGCATCGCAGTCGTAGGATCCATCATCGAGGCGGGGCAGGGAGGCCGTCCCAGAAACACCACCGTGGTGCTCGGTCCAGGTGGGGATATCCTTGCAGCCTACGCGAAGATCCATCTCTTCTCCCCCGGCGGGGAGGACCGCTACTACACCGCGGGCGACCGTATCGCCACCTTCACCGTCGACGGGACGACGTTTGGGCTTGCCGTCTGCTACGACCTCCGGTTCCCGGAACTCTTCCGCATCTACGCGCTTGCCGGGGCCGAGTGTGTCCTGGTGCCGGCCGCATGGCCCTGCTGTCGCGTGCGCCACTGGGAGACCCTGCTCCCCGCTCGCGCTCTCGAGAACCGGTATTACGTGGCCGGGGTCAACACGGCAGGCGGGCCCGACGGGATCTACTGCGGGAGATCGCTCGCCGCCGACCCCGACGGCGAGGTCATTGCCCGGGCCGGGGCCGGTGAAGAGCCCCTCTTCGTCAAACTCGATCCTGCGGCGGTCCATGCTGCCCAAAAAAGCCTCCCTTCACTTTCAGACCGCAGAAGTGACCTTTATCACAGACTGCTCTCCAGTTTATAGAGATATTCAATGCGAGGCGACCAGCACGTCTATCTCAGTCTCACCACGGCCGGGCTTCTCATCGCTCCCTGGATCGCCGTCCTCGACCCGGCTCTGATCGCCGTCCTCCTCTTCGGCGTCTTCGTAGGTTCGCTTGCACCTGACGCGGACGCCGCCGACGCGGCGATCTTCAACGGCCGGCTTGGCGGGGGGAAAGGAAAGAGAGGGCAGATCGTAAACGGTCTTGCCGTGGTGCTCCCGGTCTTCGGCTACACCATCAGGTATCTCATCTACTACCCGCTCTCCCTCGTCTTCGCGCTCATCCTCCGGAAGAGCTACCGGCACCGGCACCGGGGACTGCTCCACTCGTTCGCGGGCGTCGGGCTGACCTCCCTGCTCCTCTCCGGCTATCTGGCGCTCATCCTCACCTGGCTCGGGATCTCTCTCGCGCTCCTCCCTGCCTTCGGGGTTGCATTCTTTGCAGGGTGCATCCTCCACCTCGTCGAGGACACCTGCACCCCGGCGGGCGTCGCCTGGCTCTACCCCTTCTCCCGGCGGCGACTGGCGGGCCGCGTCCGGACATGGGGGAACTTCGAGGTGCGCCCGACGGTCTTTGCCATCGTGCTTGCGCTGGCAACGGTCATGATGCTCATCGCACCGGTCGCAACCAGCGCGACCCCGGAGGAGCTCAGGCGGCTCGCACCCGGCGTCGCCCTTCTCCTCTGGCTGCTCTTCATACTCGTCTGCCGCGTGCGGCCGCAGCGGAACCGGGACCGGGCCTGATCCCCGGATACCATATCTATACGTATCCGTGCGTTCAACGATTTTCTATGTACCGTCTTGTCTGCGTTCACTGTGCTGCGACCTACGCACCGGACCAGATCATCTATACGTGTAAACACTGCGGACACCTGCTGACCGTCGAGTACGACCTGGACGGCATCGACGTCTCCCGGGACGAATGGGACCGCCGCCCCCTCTCGGTCTGGCGCTACCGCGAGATCCTCCCGGTGCGGGGCGAACCAGTCTCCCTCCAGGAAGGAGGCACACCGCTCTACCATTTAGAAAAGATAGGCAAAGAACTGGGACTCCCTGAGCTCTACGCCAAGCATGAGGGTATGAACCCGACCGGTTCGTTCAAGGACCGGGGCATGACTGTGGGCGTCAGTATGGCCCGCCAGCTCGGGATGACGAGCGTTGCCTGCGCAAGCACCGGGAACACCTCCGCAAGCCTTGCTGCCTACGCGGCGAAGGCCGGCATCCCCTGTGTCGTCCTCCTGCCCGCCGGGAAGGTGGCGCTCGGCAAGGTCGCCCAGGCGCTGATGCACGGCGCACGGGTCATCTCCATCCGCGGCAACTTTGATCGAGCGCTTGAGATGGTACACGAACTCTGTATCAGCCACGGTCTCTACCTCTTAAACTCGGTCAACCCCTACCGCCTGGAAGGACAGAAGACGATCGGGTTTGAGGCGATCGACCAGCTCGGCGATGTGCCTGACCGGATCGTCCTCCCGGTCGGAAACGCCGGCAACATCTCTGCGGTCTACAAGGGACTCCGGGAACTTGAGGCGCTCGGGTTCATCGACCGGCTGCCGATGATGACTGGGATCCAGGCAGCAGGCTCACAGCCGGTGGTGAAGGCGATAGAGCAGAACCTCGATGAACTGGTTCCTGAGCCGGCACCAGAGACTGTTGCAACCGCGATAAGGATCGGCGCCCCGGTGAACGCCGAGAAGGCGCTCGTCGCTATCCGCGCGACCGGCGGGACGGCGGCGGCCGTGACCGACGACGAGATCCTTCGCATGCAGCAGGACCTCGCGAGGATGGAAGGGATCGGGGTCGAGCCTGCCTCCGCTGCCTCGGTCGCCGGGATACGGAAACTTGCCGAACAGGGATTGATCGATAAAGACGAGCGGATCGTCTGTGTGGTGACCGGCCATCTCTTAAAGGATCCCGAAACAGTGGTACAACAATGCGAACCTCCCATCGAGATCGACGCGGACCTGCACTCCTTGCTCTCTGCCTTGCGCTGATACTGACCTGCACCCCGGCGGCGGCCGAAGATGCCGCCTTCCGGGTGCTCTCCGGCGGCACCGCCTACGAGGCGTCGGTCCAGGTCACGGCGAGCGAGTACACGTTCTGGAGCCCGGGGCCTCTTGGGGAGCGGGTTCCGCTCCGGGTCGAGGATGTCGAGGTGCTCGGTCCCACAGGCCCGGTCGAGTACCGTGACCGGGGCAGGGGTGTTATCTCCTTTCCGGAGGGCAACTACACCATCTCCTACAGGGCTCCCCTGCGGGATAACCACTTTGTGGCGGTCTTTGATACACCGTATGCTGTAACGCTTCTCCTCCCTCCGGGTCTTGACGTCAAAAACCCGTTCCTTGGCATGGTCAGCCGCGGCGGGGTCACCTCCCCCGGGCCTGACGGGACCCTGGAGATCACCTGGGACCAGGTGCAGGCTGTGGAGGTCCGCTTCTACACTCCGGAGCGCGAGCTCCTGCTCACCACCTTCGGCACCATATGGCTCGCGGTCGCTATCGTCCTCCTCCTCCCCTTCTTCGTCTCATGGAAGAGGGACGACTGATGCTCGACATCATCGCTGCTTCGTTCCTGATCGGGCTCTCCGGAGCCGCAGCCCCCGGCCCAATGACCGCCTCGGTCCTCGGTCTTGGGGCGCGGCGGCCGGGGCCGTTCGTTGCAGGGCTGGTGGCCGGGCACGGCATCCCGGAGGCGGTCATGGTCGCGGCCATCGCCTTCGGCGTGCGCGATATCCCGTACATCGAGATCGTCGCGCTTCTAGGATCGGCTGTCCTGGTCGCGTTCGGCATTATGCAGTTCCTCCGCGCCGGTGATGCCGTCGTCGTGAGTGACGAAGCCCGGATGCCGTTTGCCTTCGGGGCGGCCTGCACCCTCGGCAACCCCTACTGGTGGGTCTGGTGGCTCACGTTCGGTGTCGGGTTTCTCGCACTCCACCCCTCGTTCGTCGCGTTCTACGTCGGGCATATCGGCGCCGATATCGCCTGGCTCGGGCTGCTCGGGATCGCGGTCTCACGGGGAGCGAACATCCTCGGGCAGCATTACAAACGAGTGGTGCAGGCGAGCGGGCTTGCCATGGTCCTCTTTGGACTGTACTTCGTCGTGACGATTCTCTCGGCCTGAGAGCGGGCACAGAGCGCCGACAGTCTCGGGTAAGAATCGGTCGCTGAATCGTTCGTCGACCGGAAGACTGGTGCCGCTGCTTGTGGAGGGACGGCGGCGAACAGGAGAGAGATCGGGATGCATGACGCCGATCAAAAAGAGAGAGGGCGGCGAAGAGCCCCGCCCTGTTGGGATGGGTTTACTCTGAGGGTTCCTTCACCTTGATATCGATCCCGAACCGCTCGGCGTTCGCATCAGCGATCGCCTGGATCTTCGCGATCTCAGCATCAAGCCGGGCGGGCCTGAAGAGGTGCCGGAAGCGCTTCTGTTTCGCGAGGTACTCCTCGACAGGCTTGCGCCTCACCTTCTTTGCCTTCTCCACCACACCGTTGACCATCTCGTAGTTCACCCAGAGACCTGTCTCGATGGCGAGTTTGGCCATAGCGAGTGTCTCCCCGGACTCAAAGCCCCATCCCGTGCAGCAGGGAGTGTGCACCTGGATGTAACAGGGGCCGGGGGTGTTGATCGCGCGCTCGACCTTCTTTATGAAGTCGTTTGGGTAGGCGATCGAAGCGGTCGCCACATAGGGCGCACCGTGAGCAGCGAGGATCGCGGGCATATCCTTCTTCGGGAGCGGGTTGCCCCCGGGCGCGCACGCCCCCGCCGGGCTCGTGGTGGTGCTTGCGCCATAGGGCGTCGCACCCGACCGCTGGATCCCTGTGTTCATGTAGGCCTCGTTGTCGTAGCAGATGTAGGTGATATCGTGACCACGCTCGAAGGCGCCGCTGATACAGAGCACCCCGATATCGAACGTGGCGCCGTCGCCGGCGATACAGACGACTTTCTCGCTGCGCCCCTGCTTCTTCAGCGACGCCTCGATGCCCGACGCAACCGCTGCAACGTTCTCGAAGAGCGAGTGGATCCAGGGGACCCCCCACGCTGTCTCGGGATAGGGCGTGGAGAAGACCTCCATGCACCCCGTCGAGGCGGCGATGATGACGTTCTTTCCGGTCGCCTTGAGGAGGAGGCGGGCCGCAAGCGCCGGTCCGCACCCTCCGCACGCCCGGTGTCCTGCCGAGAAGAGCTCGCATCCCTGCTCTACGTCAGCCATTCAGAGCACCTCCGTCCGTAATCCGTAAAACATGTCTCCTTCTCCCTTCTCGGCGAGGTCGACGACTGCGGCGATATCGCGTTTGCGCACATCGCGCCCACCGAGAGCGATGATATAGTCGTAGACGGCTGCACCGGAACCATAGAGCGCCGATTTCACCTCGGTGCCGACCGCTCCGCCATTCCCGAGCGATATGTTCTTGTCGAGCACCGCCACCGTCGAGACACCTTTGAGCGCCTCTGCGATCTCAGGGCCTGGGAACGGCCGGTAGGTCCGGATCTTCAAGAGTCCTACCTTCCGGCCGGCATCGCGCATCTCGTCGACAGCGTCTTTTGCCGTGCCGCAGATGGAGCCCATGGCAACGAGCGCGGTATCGGCGTCATCGAGCCTGTAGCCCTCCACAAGGGCAGAGTAGTCCCTCCCGAACTGCTCGCCGAACTCGCGGCCTGCCCTGATGAACGCCTCTTTAGCGCGGCGCATCGCCTGGTCGATCTCGTACCTGAACTCCGTGTAGTACTCGGGCGTCGCGTACATCCCAAAGCTCAGCGGCTCCTCAGCATCCAGCCGCTGGTAGGGTGTGAAGGCGGGCAGGTAGGCGTCTACCTCCTCCTGCGAGGGGAGGTCGACCGGCTCGTAGGTGTGCGAGAGGATGAACCCGTCGAAACAGACAAACGCCGGCAGGAGGACGTCGTGGTCTTCACAGACCTTATAGGCGATCATGTGGAGATCGGCGGCTTCCTGGTTATCCTCAGCGTAGAACTGCAGCCACCCGGAGTCGCGCAGGGATATCGAGTCCTGCTGGTCGTTCCAGATCGAGAGCGGCGCGCCAAGAGAGCGGTTCGCGATCGTCATCACGATCGGCTGGCGCATCCCCGCCACGTTGAAGCAGACCTCGAACATCAGGGCGAGGCCCTGGGAGGTCGTTGCCGAGTAGACCCGGGAACCTGCCGCGCTCGCGCCGAGGCAGGCGGAGAGGGCCGAGAACTCGCTCTCGACCGTGATGTATTCGGCGTCGAGTTCACAGTTCGCCACCATCTGGGCAAGATCCTCGACGATGTGCGTCTGTGGCGTGATCGGGTAGGCAGAGACCACCTGCGGGCGGCAGCGTTTCACGATCTCGGCCACCGCATGCGACCCTTCCATAATCTCCATCATCTATTTCTCCTCCTTCTCCATCTGGATCGATTTCTTCGGGCAGACCTCTTCGCAGATGCCGCACCCCTTGCAGTAGTCGAGGTCGGGCTCGAACGTCCCCTCCTCGGTCTCGTGGACACACCCTTCAGGGCACACCAGGGCGCACATGCCGCACCGGCTGCAGGTCTCAGGATCAAAGACCGGTTTGAAGACCCGCCAGGCGCCGGTCTTATTCTCGAGTGCCCTGCCCGGGGGCGCGGCACAGCCGATTCGTAGTGCCACTACGCAGCACCTCCGATCAGGTTGTACGCGCGCTCTGCTGCCCTGACGTTCTTATCAGCCATGCTCCCTGAGAACCGGTTCCGCAGTGCGTGTTCCAGAGATTCGAGTTTGATCTCGCCTGTGGCTGCGGCGAACGCGCCCATCAGGGTTGTATTGGTGATGGGCACGCCCAGTTCCTCGAGCGCGATGGTGGTCGCATCGATGGTATAGACCTTCACGCCCTCCGGGACGTTGGCATCAAAGTCTGGCTTCTCGGTGTTGACGATGGCGATGCCGCCCGCTTCCATGCCCATAAAGACGTCGACATCCCCGATCAGGGTCGGGTCCTGCACGATGATGTAGTCTGGCTCGTAGACCTGGCTGCGCAACCGGATCTTTTCGTCGCTGAAACGGACGAACGCCTGCACCGGGGCGCCCCGTCGCTCCACACCGAAGGCAGGGAACGCCTGGGCATACACGCCTCCCTCGAATGCTGCGAAAGCGATGAGCTCGGCGGCGGTCACGGAACCCTGACCGCCCCTCCCATGGATTCGTAACTCTCTCAAACAAAAACCCCGTTTTAATCTTAATGATTAATAATATAAATACACCGGCACTTTGCCCATGCAACGGCAGGCCCGGGCGTGCCCAAACACCTGGCACCCGCGACTACAATCTCCGGTCAAAAGAGAGCTTGAGCGGGGATTCCCGGCTCCTATTCACTGGACATTGGCGAGACGGTCCTGAAGCTCCTCGATGGTGCAGTGTTTCACTTCCATCAGGGCGGAGATGATCGCATCGGAGAAGACCAGCGCTGCGGTCTCAAAGAGTGTCCCGAGGGGGGCGAAGGACTGGGAGACCGACCGGTACTGCCCGGTGAGCTGGCGGATCTCAAAGTCGCTCGGGATGTCTGCGTCCGTGAGGTGGTTGTTCCCTATCTCGATGATACAGTCTGCCATCTGCCCGATACGCGAGTCTGGCGTCGACGTGATGAGGCAGATCGTCCCCCCGATATCCCGGGCAGTCTCACAGGCGTCCACGACCGACCTGGTCTCTCCTGAGCCCGAGAAGGCGACGAGCACGTCCCCCGGCCCGAATGCGGGCGTGATGGTCTCGCCGATGACGTAACTCTCAAATCCAAGATGCATCAGGCGCTGGGCAAACGCTCTCGCAACCAGCCCCGAGCGCCCTGCGCCTGCCACGTAGATCCGTTTTGCATTCAGGATCTTATCGAGGAACCGGGCTGCACTCTCCTGATCGATGGCACGTGCCACATCCTCAATGCTCGATGCCATCAGGAGCATGAGGTCGGCGATGCTGGAACATTCTTGCTGCATAGTTCTGGCTCTCCTCTCCTGGTCAGATGTACTATCCCAAACCTCATAAATGCGTACGGAGCGCGAAGGCCGCTTTTCCCCCGGGTGGCATCCCGTCACGCCTGCAGAGGTTAGAGGTCTACTGCGAGCCCAAGGATCTCCGATGCCCCCGAGAAGACGTCGCGGGCGATCCTCGCTAAGCCCCTGGCCGCAGACCATTCGTCGTAGACAGCGACTTCCCGGGAGAGGAGCGCCTTCACCCCGGGAGCGATGGCGGGGGCCATGGAACCGGCGATGGCGACCTCTGCGCCGGGGTTTATGAGGAGCATCGCGGCACACTCCATCGCGGCGAACATCGCCATCGTCTCTACCCTGAGTTCGGGAGGCACCGTGTAGTTCACTCCCGCGTGGAGGAAGGCGTCGTTTGCCGTGCTGTCGCCCCGGTCGATC
>NZ_DAQR01000109.1:0-3549 GCF_002502935.1 Methanoculleus sp. UBA413 | reverse complement strand
GGCCCTCGGTCACAAGAAGGGTGACGGTGTTTGAACTCGCGTCGCAGACCACGATATCCGGCCCGAGGTCGTGCGAGACTTCGTAGAGGATCCCGATCTTCTCGGGGCTTGCCTGGTGGGAGTATGCTTTGAACCGCGGATCGGTCGGGGATCCGCGGTGCAGCCCCGGGATGACGACGGCCGGGAGACCGCTTCTCTCGATCTCGTCATAGACCCGGGTGCCGCCGCCGATATGCTTGCCGGCCCCCTCCCGTGAGATGATGCCGCGATTCTTGACCTTCCTGATATCGGTGATAGCAGGGATGCCGTCACCCATCGAGTAGCAGACGGCAATACCCTCGATCTCGTCGAGAGGGCAGAGGCGGCCGAGGTCGTCGGCCGAGAACTGCCTGGCCTCTTCACGGGAGATCTTGAATTCCTGCGTCCCGGTGGAGAAGCGCATCGCGGTAGTGCCGTGATCGATGCCGATGAACATGATATTGTACCGGTTTACCTCAGAAAAGAAGTATGTTGTTAAATTCCCCGGGACTCAGGCCCCGCTGACCGTATAGCGCCTCTTCGCGTACTCCACCGCGCCGACGATGACGAGACCGGCGATGAAGAAGATCCAGCCGCCGGTCAGCATGTCCCCGGCCAGAGACCCCTTCTCCCAGAGCATCCTTGCTGAGCCGAGCATCAGCCCGGTGAGGAAGGCGAGCATCGCCTCGGGGTGGGTCGTTAAGAGGTATTTGAGGCCCTTAGTGAAGATAAGGAGCCCGGTGACGCCGCCGGCGATGTAGGCGACGATCTCGGGGATTGAGAGGGCCCTGAGCGCTGCAAGCATGAACTCGTACTGGTTGAGGACGAGGGTCATGTAGGCTCCCGATATCCCGGGGAGGATCATGGCACAGAGCGCCACCATCCCGGTGAGGAAGAGGACCGGCAGGGAGTGGCCGACGTCGAGGTGCCCGAGGCCTGCAAGGAGGAACCCGGCGCCTGTCCCGACGGCGAGGTAGGCAAGGGTGGCCGCGCGCAGGGAACGGATCTCCAGGAAGAGGATGATGGCGGAGGCTAAGATCAGGCCGAGGAAGAAGGAGTAGGTCCCCACCGCGTGGTCGGTGAGAAGCGAGAGGATCACCCCGGACATCGCGAGGAAGGCTGTGCCGATCCCGGCGAGGAGAACCACGAGGAACGGGATATCGATCTTCCCGAGGTCGGCCTGGAATGATGCAAAGTCTCCTCTGACAAGGTGCTTTGCCGAGGCCGGGTCGATGCTGCCGATGGCCCCGACCAGCCGCTCGTAGATTCCTGTGATGAGGGCGATCGTCCCCCCGGAGACCCCGGGGATGATATCACAGGCTCCCATCATCAGCCCGCGCAGGTAAATCCCGGCGTGCTCCCGTACGCCCGGGCGGGGGGTCATGGTCCCGCTCCGTAGCAGGTCACCGGAGTTATGCCGGCACGGGGAATTCGGGGCTGCAGACGGATTGTATCAGGTTTGGGCCAGGTGAACGCCTGCGCGTAGACGACGATCAATCCGGCAGCGGAAACCAGGGACCGGGCGAGGGTGCATGATTCTCTCAAGCGGACAACTCCTTCATCATAGATGGTATGTAATGGATGTAAAGTATGCTCCGCCGCTGACTACCTGTATGTGTCCGGGCCGGGTGGGGGCATGAACTCTCTTTCCATGCTGCCGGGTCATCGATTCCGGTCCTGAGGGAGAGCGGAACAATGCTTCCAGGGTCATGATGGGGTTATGGGGGGTTTTGCGGATATCCATCTGCATGGAAGGCACAGCCCCCTCCCTCTCTCCCTAACCCCGGGCGACTGTCCACCCCGGTCCACTGCCTGGGGGGAGTCAGGAGAAAAGCCGTCTTCATGCGTGAAACTTTCTCGCCGTGCCTGACCAGGGATTATTGCAGTCTTTCTGTGTGATCGCGAAAAAGGCCTGAATACAACTGTGAATGCCCATAATGGCTCTACCTTTGACTGCTTTTTCGGGTGCGCGCGTTTTAATTTTATTATAGCAATATTTTTATATTACGCTGAATATTCATTTGTCCACAAGGGGGGATATGCATGAAACAATCATTACTGTTCAGTTTGTGCATCGTCCTTCTCCTGTCGGTCGCTGCCGCAAGCACGGCAGTCCTGATTGGAGAAGGACCTGTCGAACTGAGTCCTGATGAGTATGTGAACATTACACCTGTAAACAGTACCGAGACGTACGAGGTGCCCCAGGCAACCGTACTTGGAGCACTCGATGCAGCCTCGATCCTCGGAGCATTTGAGTACAAGGTCACTGCAGACCTGCCTCCGGAAGAGGGGAATCTCAGTGTTACCTCAATTGCAGGCGTTGAGAACGAGGTACGGAATGAGACCCCGTACGCCTGGACGTTCTGGGTGAACGACGAGGAGGCTACGACCGGACCCGCTGCGACGAATGTAACCGACGGGGACAACGTGACCTACTCCTACGGGCCTCCGGGCCACTCCGTGGAGAACGCCTCCTATACGCTGAATGTCTACGTGAGCGTGCCGGGGGCGGAAGTGAACGTGACCCCGACCCCAACGGTGAACGTAACACCGACTCCGACGGAGAACGTGACGCCTGCCCTCAATGTCTCTGACCAGCCGATTGTGAACGACACGGTGAGCATTGACCGTGCAGTGATCAACCAGACTGGCTGGGTGAACATCCACGCAGACCTGAACGGGACGCCCGGGGACATCCTGGGGTACAGCCCGCTCAGCGAGGGCGTGAATGAGAACGTGACCGTGACGATCGAGACCGAGAACGCTACGCCGGTTCTCTACGCCATGCTCCACGTCGATGAAGGGGAGGAGGGAGTCTTTGAATTCCCGGGTCCTGATGTACCGGTCCTCCTGAATGGAAGCCCCGTCCAGCAGGCCTTTAACGTGACCGGGGGGCTGCCCGCTGTGAACGTGACCCCGACTCCGACGGTGAACGTGACCCCGACTCCGACGGTGAATGTGACCCCGACCCCGACGGTGAATGTGACCCCGACCGCCGAAGCGAACGTCACCATCACGTCGCCTGAGGAGGGTGCTAACATTACTACCGGGAACGTTACGGTGAGCGTGAACGTCACGAACTTCACGCTGGTCGAGCCCACGGGGCAGCCGAACGCTCCCGGTGAGGGCCACCTGCACTACTACCTGGATGCTGTAGTGCCGACGAATGCGAGCGCTCCCGCTATCCCGGAGACCGGCGGCTACGCCATCTCTACGAACACCTCCTACACCTGGGAGGACGTGCCATCGGGTGAGCACAACCTCTCGGTCCAGCTGGTCAATAACGATCACACGCCGGTCATCCCGCTTGCCGCAGACACGGTCAGCGTGACAGTCGGCGGTGTCACTCCTACACCCACGCCGACGGTGAATGTCACACCTACGCCCACTGTGAACGTGACGCCGACACCGACGATGAACGTGACGCCCACGCCGACGGTGAACGTAACACCGACCCCGACGGAGAATGTCACACCTACGTCCACTGTGAACGTGACGCCCACGCCGACCGTGAACGTAACGCCGACACCA
>NZ_DAQR01000013.1:0-6738 GCF_002502935.1 Methanoculleus sp. UBA413 | reverse complement strand
GACAATATTAGATGAAATAATACACTGGAGATATGCTCGACAACGCCCTGCAGCACGCCACAGAAACGTTTCTGCATACACAAGGGCCGCCCGGGGCAGGATGCCCGCAAACGCTTTATAGGTGAGGCGGGTATTTCCTCCCCGTAGGTGGTTTTTATGCCCTATCGCTGGAATGACAGGAAAGACGTGGACGAGGCGATCGTCGTCGTGATGAATACGGTTGACCAGGGCCAGGAGATCCGGGGATGGCTGATGCGCACCCTGCAGCAGGCGATCTACGACTCCGACCCGCAACTTGCAGAGTATTTCTTCAGGGAACTTGAGCGGCACAAGCCAGGTGCGCTGAAGTACTTCAGGAAACCAACGTTCTGATCTCTGGAGGGGATCCCGCAGACTTCTGCCGGGACCACCGCACGCGGCTTTGCAAACCAGAGGTCGCTCACAGCCGGGATGCTGTCTTAACCCCGGCTCTCCCCCTCTCCCCTATCCCTAACCCACCATGCTCCACCGCTACGTCGGCGAGCCCGGCGAAAATCAGGGTTTTGAGGAAACAGTCGGGATGAAAGCCGCGAATACGAGCGCAAGAAAGAGGAGTTCTTACTCCTCTTCCTCCTCGTCTTCTTCGTCGGAATCAAGAATAGTAAACCCGATGACGCGGTCACCGTCATCGAGCTTCATGATCCGGACACCGCGGGTGTTCCGTTTCTGGATCGAGATCTCCTCGACTTTTGTCCTGATAACGATACCGGACGCGCTCATCACGATGATCTCATCATCGTCCGAGACCGCTCTCGACCCCACGACGCCGCCGCCCCGGGCGTCGACGACGATGTTCCGGACACCCATCGTGCCCCTGCCGTGACCACGGAACTCGTCGAACTCCGTCCGCTTGCCGAAACCCTGCTCAGTAATGGTGAGGAGATGGTCATTCTCAACCAGGGATATGGCCTGCAGGGTGTCGCCGTGGCGGAGTCTGATCCCCCGCACCCCCATGGCGTTCCTGCGGACGGCGCGGACGGCCTCCTCGTGGAACCGGAGGCTCTGCCCGAACCTCGTCGTCAGGATCAGCTCCTTGTCCCCGTCGGTTGCCTTCACGTCCACCAGCTCGTCGCCGTCACGGAGGTTGATGGCGTTGATCCCGGTCTGCCGCGGCCGCGAGAACTCGTCGAGCGCCATCTTCGCAACCGTCCCGTTCCTCGTCGCAAAGAAGAGGTAGTGGTCGGAACTAAACTCCCTGACCGGGATCACCGTGGTCACCCGTTCATCGCCGTCGAGATTCAAGAGGTTGACAACTGCCTTGCCCTTGCTTGTCCGCTGCCCCTCGGGGAGGTCGTAGACCTTCAGCCAGTAAACCCTTCCTTTGTCGGTGAAACAGAGGAGGTAGTCGTGCATGTTCGCGACGAAGACGTTCTCGACGCCATCGTCATCCTTTGTAGCCATCCCGATGACGCCGCGGCCTCCACGCCGCTGGTTCCGGTAGGTGTCAAGGTCGATCCGCTTTATGTAGTTTGAGGAGGTGAGCGAGACCAGCATCGGCTTATCCTCGATGAGGTCCTCCTTATCGAGGGCCTCGGCCGCGTGCCCGATCCGGGTCCTCCGCTCATCGCCGTACCGGGCACTGATATCGACGAGTTCCTTCCTGATCTCGGCAAGGATGCTCGCTTCGCTTGCGAGGATCCCGGTGAGCCGCTCAATCTCCTTTGCAAGGGCATCGCGCTCATCCAGGATCTTCTGCTGCTCAAGCGCCGCAAGCCTCCGGAGTTGCATCTTTAAGATCGCATCTGCCTGCACCTCGTCCAGCGCGAACTTCGTCACCAGCGCCGTCTGTGCCTCATCGGTCGTCCGGGACGCCCGGATGGTGGCGACGACGGCATCGATGTTATCGAGCGCGACAAGGAGACCACGGAGGATATGCATCCGCTCTTCCGTCTTTCTGAGATCGAACTCGCTCCGCCGCCGGACAACCTCCACCCGGTGCTTCAGGAACTCATGGATAAGTTCCTTGAGGGTTAAGGTGTGGGGCTGGCGGTCGACGATGGCGAGGTTGATGATCCCGAAGGTGGACTCAAGCGCCGTGTGCTTGTAGAGGTAATTCAAGACCACCTGGGGCGCGACGCCCTTCTTCAGGTCGATCACGATCCGCATGCCGTCCCGGTCCGACTCGTCGCGGATATCGCTGATCCCCTCGACCCTTTTGTCGCGGACAAGGTTTGCGATATGTTCAATCAGGCGTGCCTTGTTCACCTGGAAGGGGATCTCGGTTATGATGATCTGCGGAGTCCGGCCCTCTTCCTCGATCTCCGCGATCCCCCTGACAACACACCTTCCGCGCCCGGTAAGGTACGCATCACGGACCCCTTCGGTGCCCATGATGATCCCGCCGGTCGGGAAATCCGGGCCGGGCATGATCCGCATCAGCTCCTCCGTGGATACGCCGGGTTCGTCGATGATGCGGCAGGTCGCTTCACAGACCTCCCGGAGGTTGTGAGGCGGCATGTTTGTCGCCATACCCACCGCAATCCCGCTCGACCCGTTCACGAGGAGGTTTGGAACCCGTGCCGGGAGGACATCAGGCTCCTGGAGCGACTCGTCGAAGTTGGGGACAAAGTCGACGGTCTCCTTATCGATATCGGCCAGGAGTTCCTCCGAGACCTTCGTGAGCCTGGCCTCCGTGTACCGCATCGCCGCGGCAGAGTCCCCGTCGATCGACCCGAAGTTCCCCTGGCCGTCCACAAGTGTGTAACGGTAGGAGAACGGCTGCGCCATCTTCACCAGCGTATCATAGATGGCCGAATCACCGTGAGGATGGTATTTACCCATCACGTCTCCGACAATACGAGCGCTCTTCTTGTAGGGTTTGTCGCTCGTGTTGCCGAGCTCCCGCATGGCATAGAGAGTGCGGCGGTGAACCGGTTTTAAGCCGTCTCTTGCATCAGGGATGGCTCGACCGATGATCACGCTCATCGCGTAGTCGATGTAGCATGATTTCATCTCTTCTTCGATGTTGACCGGGATGACCCCATCAGATGTCAAGGTTGATCACCTCCTTTGCATGCCTGCGGATGAAGTCTCTCCGGGCATCCACATTCTCACCCATCAGTTTCTCAAATATCTCGTTTGCGTAGACAGCATCCTCGATTCTCACCTGTTTGAGCACCCGGTTCTCCGGGTCCATCGTGGTGCTCCAGAGTTGCTCCGCGTTCATCTCACCAAGACCCTTGTAGCGCTGGATCGTGACACCTTTCTCGCCGAACTTGGCAATGATCTCCCGCATATCCTCCTCGCGGTAGGCGTACTTCTCCTGTTTCCCCCTGAAGATCCGGTAGAGTGGGGGCTGGGCGATGTAGATATAGCCGTTCTCGACCAGTTCCATCATGTAGCGGTAGAAGAACGTGAGCAGGAGCGTCCTGATATGTGCACCGTCGACATCCGCATCGGTCATCAGGATGATCCGGTGGTACCGGGCCCGCTCCACATCGAAACTGTCGCCGACGCCGGTACCGATAGCAGATATCAGTGCCTGGATCTCGGCGTTCTTCAGGATCCTGTGCTCCGACGCCTTCTCGACGTTCAGGATCTTTCCTCGCAGGGGGAGGATCGCCTGGAACTTCCGGTCCCGTCCCTGTTTCGCGGACCCGCCTGCCGAGTCTCCTTCCACAATATAGAGTTCGCTCTTTGCCGGATCGCGCTCCTGGCAGTCGGCGAGTTTCCCCGGGAGCCCGGTCGTCTCCAGCGTGCTCTTCCGCCTGGCAAGCTCGCGTGCGTTCCGGGCGGCTTCCCGCGCCCGGGCTGCGGCCATCGCCTTATCCACGATCACCTGAAGGGTCTTTGGATGCTCCTCGAAGTACTCGGTGAGCGACGAGTAGACGAGCGAATCCACGATGCCCCGGACGTTGCTGTTCCCAAGACGCATCTTGGTCTGCCCCTCAAACTGCGGTTCTGCAACCCGGGTGCTGATGACGGAGGCGAGCCCTTCCCTGACGTCCTCGCCCTTGACTTGGGCGTCGTTACTCTTGAAGAGGTTGTTTCTGCGGGCAGAGTTGTTGATAGCCCGGGTTATTGCACTCCGGAAGCCCTCAAGATGGGTGCCGCCCTCCCGGGTGTTCACACTGTTAACATAGGTGTAGACCGTCTCCCCATACGAGTTGTTGTACTGCAGGGCCACCTCAACCTCGACCAGACTCTCGGGATCGCTCTTCTGGAAATAGATCACCTCATCGTGGAGCGGCTCCTTTCCCTCACCGATGTGGGCGACGAATTCCCTGATACCGCCCTCGAAGCAGTAGGTGACCACATCGCCGGTGCGGTCGTCCCGGAGGCTGATCGTAAGGCCGCTGTTGAGGTAGGCAAGCTCACGGAGCCGGTGGTCCAGCATATCGTAGTCGAAATTGACGGTCTCGAATATCGACCGGTCGGGCTGGAACGTTATCCGGGTTCCCTGGAGGCGCTCGTAGTCCAGCGGCTGCCCGGGCCGGGTGCCGTAGCGCTCCTCATACCGGATCTTCATCTCGTGCTCGGTCTCGGGGCGGCTTGCGAGCGGCTTTACGACCAGACCCTGCCGGAACTGCATCTCGTAGACGTTGCCGTCCCGGAAGACCATCGCATCGAGCCAGCTTGCAAGAGCGTTGACGACCGAGACACCGACACCGTGCAGGCCGCCGGAGACCTGGTAAGTATTCTTATCGAACTTTCCGCCGGCATGAAGCACGGTGAGGACGATCTCAAGAGCGCTCTTGCCATACTGGGGCATGATATCGACCGGGATACCACGCCCGTTATCTTCTATTGTGATTGAGCCGTCCCGGTTAATGGTCACCAGTATCAGGTCACAGAACCCGGCGAGAGCCTCGTCCACGGAGTTGTCCACAACCTCGTAGACCAGGTGGTGCAGTCCCCGGGCTTCTGTGCTGCCGATGTACATGGCGGGACGCTCACGTACGGGTCTTAGACCCTCAAGTACCGTAATGTGGGAAGCATCGTAGGTATCAGTCATTTGTGACCTCCGCTAAACGAGCGGTGTCCTGAATCGCAGCAAAACTCACAGTATATATTGGTCGTATAAGCACTTATAGTGTATGGCTCCGGAGAATCTCCCTATTCCGGCCGTTCCCAGCGGTACGAAACACGACAATCCCACTTCATGGACACGCCCCGGGAGGACCGGCATACGCCGGACCGCGCGGGGAGAGATATGGGGGGGAACGGAGCATGCTGCGGACGGATCGGCAGGCGGTCCCGACCCGGGTAAGGGGGGGCTCCCGTCAGTCGTACTTCCCGGCGTCAGGGTCTGGTATACCCAGGTGTGTATCGATGGCGACCCCGATCCGGTTAAGGAGCCTGCGGATATCCGCCGCATCCTCCTTGTCCATGGTGCCCGGCTGGTGCCAGATCACCATCTTGCGGAGGCGCTCGATGAGTTCGTCGATCTCAGTTCCCCGGAACTGCTCCGGGACGACGAGGTCAGTGAGGTGGTCGGCGGCGCCATAGAAAGCCTTCTCGGGGGGCAGGCCGAAGTGTCGTGAAAGCAGCATCAGGTTGATGATAAAACCCCTGCCAAATTCGCTCTTTGCAGGCATATCTACCCTTGTTTACTGCCGGGTGATATTAACGATCCGTTTCTTCCTCGTGGTCATCCTGAAGGCCGGTCCAACCTCCTTCATCCCCGTAAAATAAATACGATCTCTGCTAACCAAAAGAGGCATTTTGCACTCTCCAGATGGTAATCATGCACCGCCTGAACAAAGAAACGATCTATCATCTCCTCGAGGCGGACCCGGAAAAACCCGGGGCGGGCCGGATTCTCGACGTATGCATCCTGGTGCTGATCGTGGCAAACGTCATTGCCGTGATCCTCGAATCGGTTGAGGGGCTGTATATCCCCCATGCCACGTTCTTCCAGGCATTTGATATCTTCTCCGTCGCGGTCTTCACCGTCGAATACCTCCTCCGTCTCTGGACCTGCACTGCAAACCCGGACTACGCGAACCCCGTTCTCGGGCGGCTCAGATACGCCGCGACCCCTCTCGCGATCATCGACCTCCTGGCGATACTGCCGTTCTTCCTGCCGATGTTCATCCCGCTCGACCTGCGGATCATGCGGGCGCTCCGGCTGCTTCGGGTCTTCCGGATCTTAAAGATCAGCAGGTACTCGTACGCCTTGAAGCTGCTTGGCCGGGTCATGAAGGCACAGGTGCACGTCATCGGGGTGCTGATCTTCATCCTCGTGCTCCTGGTTGTCATCACATCGAGCCTGATGTTCTTTGTCGAGCACGATGTGCAGCCCGATGATTTAGCAAACATCCCCACCGCCATGTGGTGGGCCGTCGCAACCCTCTCGACCGTGGGCTACGGGGACGTCTTCCCGGTTACGCCCCTCGGCAAGGCACTCGGGGGGCTCATCGCGCTCCTTGGTATCGGTATGTTCGCCCTCCCGGCCGGCGTCCTCTCCTCGGCCTTCCTTGCCGAGGTCCAGAAGGCAGATAATTCTCCCCAGTCCCGGTCGCCGGAGGAGGTTGTCGACCTCCTCGAACGGCTGGCCCTGTTGCGGGAAGAGGGGATCCTCACCGACGAGGAAGTGGCAGTCCAGAAGCAGAGGGTGCTTGGGGATGATGGGTAGTGGGGCATTTCAGCGGAAATTTCCCGTGAAAACCGCCCCGGTTTGGCGGGTGGGGGAATCGTGGCTCTGTTTCATTATGCCCTGGGTCCGACTTGTGCGGGGAGGGGGCGAGCCCCCTCCCC
>NZ_DAQR01000018.1:0-2842 GCF_002502935.1 Methanoculleus sp. UBA413 | reverse complement strand
CGGGAGGTCGACGGACCCGGGAGATTCAGCGCTTTTGCACGGTATCAGGACCCTCTCAGGGTTCGACCGGAGCAAATTAGTAACGATTAATCATGTAGGATTGAGAAGAGATGACAGGGACGTTTGCTGTGAAACTGGAAGAGAAGCGTTACCTTCCCGATCCGCGGTTCAAGGCGACCGCCTGGACGCCCGATTACACCCGGGCCTACCAGGAGTTCATGCGCGACCCGGATGCCTTCTGGGATCGGATCGCCCGCGAACTGGTCTGGTTCGGGCCCTGGGACCGGGTCAGGGAATGGAACCCCCCCTACGCGAAATGGTTCGTCAACGGAAAGATGAACATCACCGCGAGCTGCCTGGACCGCCACGTCACCAGCGAGCGGAAGGATAAGCCGGCGCTCGTCTGGCGCGGGGAAGGAGGGGAGGAGCGGAGGCTCACCTACGACGGCCTCTACCGCGAGGTGATGCGGTTTGCAAACGGCCTCAAAAGCCTCGGCGTCGGGAAGGGCGACCGGGTCTGCATCTACATGCCGCTCGTCCCCGAGCAGGTCGTCGCGATGCTCGCCTGCGCCCGGATCGGGGCCGTTCACTCGGTGGTCTTCGGGGGGTTCGGGGCCGGCGCACTTGCGATGCGGATCAACGATGCGGAGGCAAAGGTCCTCATCACCGCTGACGTCGGCTACCGGCGGGGGAAAGCCGTCCCGCTCCGGGAGATCGCAAAGGAGGCGCTCACCCACACCCCCTGCGTCGAGAAGGTCGTCGTGCTGCGGCGCGGGACTCCGGCCGTCGACCTCGACCCCGCCCGGGAGGTCGATTACGCCGACCTCTGCCGCGAGGCCGACCCTGACTGCCCGGCAGAGACGATGGACGCGGAGGATCCCCTCTTCATCCTCTACACCAGCGGCTCGACCGGCGCGCCGAAAGGCATCGTTCATTCCTGCGGCGGCTATGCGGTCGGGACCTACTACACCGCCCGCCACGACTTCGACATCAAGGAGACCGACGTCTTCTGGTGCACCGCCGACCCCGGCTGGATCACCGGCCACAGCTACGTCGTCTAAGGTCCGCTCATGGTCGGCACCACCGTCGTCATCGCCGAAGGAACCCCAGACTACCCGGACCCGGGCGTCTACTGGCATCTGGTCCAGGACCTCGGGGTGACGATCTTCTACACAGCCCCGACCGCCATCCGGATGTTCATGCGCTACGGCGACGAGTGGCCGGCGAAGTACGACCTCTCAACGCTCCGGGTGCTCGGGTCGGTCGGTGAACCCCTCAACCCCGAGGCGTTCGAGTGGTACTACCACCATATCGGCGGCGGGCGATGCCCGGTCGTGGATACCTGGTGGCAGACCGAGACCGGGATGCACATCATCACCACGATGATCGGCGAGGCGATGAAGCCGGGGTTTGCCGGAAAACCCATACCAGGCGCCGTCGTGGACGTCGTCGACCGCCAGGGCAACCCGGTCCCCCCCGGCACCGGCGGGTTCCTGGTCATCAGGGAACCCTGGCCCGCCATGCTCAGGACGGTCTACCGGAACGATGAGCGCTACCGCACCTACTGGGAGACCATCCCGGGGTGCTACACGGCCGGAGACCTCGCGGTGAAGGATAAGGAGGGCTACATCATGATCCTCGGGCGGGCCGACGACCTGATCATCGTCGCCGGGCACAACATCGGCACCGCCGAGGTCGAGAGCGCGCTCGTCTCCCACGATGCGGTGGCTGAGGCGGCCGTCATCGGGAAGCCCGATCCCCTGAAAGGGAACGTCATCAAGGCCTTCGTCACCCTCCGCGTGGGGGTGAGCCCCGGCGACGGGCTCTCCGCCGAACTCGCCCGCCATGTCAGGAAAAGCCTCGGGCCCGTCGCGGTGCCGGCCGAGATCGAGTACGTGGACCGGCTCCCGAAGACCAGGAGCGGCAAGATCATGCGCCGGGTTCTGAAAGCCCGTGAGCTCGGCATCGATCCGGGGGACATATCCACCCTGGAGGAGTGACCCTCCCGCTGAGGGGGAGAGATATGTCCGTCGCGCCGGAGGTCTTCGGCATGCCCGCGGAGAGGGGGAGGTGGGGGCTCGTAGCCCTCGGGCTCCTCATCAACCTCTGCCTCGGGAGCATCTACTCCTGGAGCGTCTTTGTGACGCCGCTTGCGGCCCACTTCTCCGCGATGCTCGGCCGGGAGGTGACGGCGGGGGAGGTGCTCCTCCCGTTCTCGGTCTTCCTCGCCTTCTTCGCCGTCGCGATGCCGCTTTCCGGGAAGTACATCGAACGCTACGGCCCGCGAGCGATGACGATCACGGGCGGGCTCCTCACCGGCCTCGGGTGGCTCCTCGCCTCGACGGCGACATCCGTCCAGGTGCTCTACATCGTCTACGGGGTCATCGGGGGGCTCGGCGTCGGGATCGCTTACGGGGCGCCGGTTGCCGTGGCGGCGCGGTGGTTCCCGGACCGGCGGGGGCTTGCCGTCGGGCTCACCCTGCTCGGGTTTGGGTTTTCGGCGTTTGTCACCGCAAACGCCGCGGGAGCCCTGATCGCCGCATACGGGGTGATGGCAACGTTCGGGATATTCGGGGCCGTCTTCATCGTCGTGCTGGTGCTCGCAGCCCTCCCTCTCCGGTTCCCGCCGGAAGGCTGGCGGCCGGCGGGATGGGTTCCGCCCGCGCCCGGCACGGGCACCGTGCCGCTCTGTGAGTGCGACCGAAGAGCGATGCTCCGGACAGGGGCCTTCTACGGGCTCTTTCTCTGCTACTTCATTGGCTGCCTTGCGGGACTCGCCGCGATCTCGATCGCAAAGCCGGTCGGGACCGAGGTGGCGGCGGTCGATGCCGGGCTCGCGACG
>NZ_DAQR01000136.1:348-8742 GCF_002502935.1 Methanoculleus sp. UBA413 | reverse complement strand
GAACCTCGCCGATAGCCAACCCGGAACGCAAGTGCACCCATGTGGTAAGTTTGCGCCAATGGGGGCTCGCCCCCTCCCCGCACAAGCCGGACCCGGGGCACGATGGAACAGAGCAGGGGAGCCTCCCAATCGCCAATCTCACATAGAGCGCGAAGTCTTGATGGGGGGATCAACACCCACCCAGTCTTCACGCCCTCCCGCGTGCGGCTGGTGATCCGCCCATAACAGAAGATTAAAAAAAAAGGTTCCCCCGGAGCCCGGCCGCTCCACCCCTCTCACCCGCCGTTCTCGCAGGCGCTCACGAGCGCCCTGATGCAGCCTTCGAGGTCAGGGAGCCTCTCCTGGTACTCCCGCGCGAGCAGGAACGTCCTGACGGCGTCGCCCATCCCCCGGTGGACATCCAGGAGGTGGCGGTACTCCGGGGGAACCGGATACCGGAAGTTTCTCGAAGCGACGGTGGAGCCGTCGACGGAGAAGTCAATGAGCCGGGCGAGGCGGTCGAGGGAGAGGACCTGTTTCATGCCGAAACACCGCCGGATCTCCCGCTGGAGGTCGACGAGGGTGCACCCATCAAGGGAGACCTCTGCGGCGCGGAAGGCCTTCCGCTCCATATGCGCCGCAAAGACGACTACCTTGTTGATATCCCCTGCCGAGAGGAGCGACTCCATGAAGAGCCGAAGGTCGACAAACGCATTCCGGGCGGTCTCTCCGGCCGCCAGAACCTCACTCTCGGGAACCCGGAACGAGTGGTCGTAGGCCATCCCGTACTCGCCGCGGCCCATATTCGCCACGGTGGTCGCGACACCGACGGTTTTGCCGCATTGATCGGTCACCTTCTTCCAGATCTCAACGTCGACATCATACCGGAACTGCTCCCCTATATACCTGACGCTGTCATCCCCGGGCCGGTGGACGACCGCGCCTATCTCGACCGGCATCATGACCGCCCGGCAGGTGCCGTAGACGTAGCCGAACTCGATATCAAGGTAGGCGCTCTCGCCACACTGACCCGTCATGGACTGGAACACACAAAGAGATCTCGTGCGCGGGCGACGAAAAGGTTACCCTGTGCGGGAGCAGTCCCGGCAAAGGTTTATCCGGATAGATGGAGGCCATTCTATATGAGAATTGCAGGATGTCCCTGCACCAGGCAACCATGAGACTCTCTACCATCCGGGAAAGACTTCGTATCGGCGGCCTCTTCGGGCAGAAACTCCCCCGGCACCCGGAGCCCGCCGGCCGTGACCGGGGAGCGGAACTATGCGCGCTCCTCGCCGCCCCCCCGTTCGGGATCACCGATCTCTCCGATGCAGCTCTCCCCCTCTACGACCGGGCACTGACCCACCGGTCATACGCGAACGGCGGGGAGTACCCGGCAGCAGCGGTCGAAGACAACGAACGACTTGAGTTCCTGGGAAACTACGTCCTCGACTTCATCATCGCCGACCACCTCTACGACGCCTACGATCTCCCGCCTGGTGAGATGAACCGGAGGCTCCAGGTGACCAGGAACACGAAACTCGCCAATATTGTGCTCGAACAGGGGCTCGGCATCGACAGCGCCATCAGGAGGAAGGGGCTGGCGCTGACCGATTCCATCATCGCCGACGCGTTCGAGGCCCTGATCGGCGCCATCTTCCTTGACCGCGGCCTTGACGTGGCACGGGAAGTGGTGCTCGCGATCTTTGAGGACGAGATCGCAGAGTGCGACACCCGCAGGAACTACCGGGGGAGGCTCCAGGAGTACGTCGCCCAACAAGACCTCGGCAATCTCGCGTATGACTACCGCCAGACCGGCCCCGGGAACTGCCCGGTCTGGGCCGCCCGGGTGACCGTCGGCGGGGTTCCCCTCGGGAAGGGGGAGGCCCGGACCAAGCAGGGGGCGGCGATGCTCGCGGCAAAAGAGGCGCTCGTCCACCTCGGGGAGGAGTGAGGTGCAACCGGTCTGGCGGGACGCGACCGTCGCCGTCGTCAGGTGCGGGGGCTACGGTCGTGACGAGGTCGATGCGGCCGTCAGCCGCGCGATCGACCTCATCGGGGGTATGGGGAGGTTTGTCGCGCCGAAAGAGTTGGTGCTCCTCAAACCAAATCTCCTGCAGGGCCAGGAGCCGGAGCGGTGCGTCACCACGCACCCGGCGGTCGTCGCTGCCGTCGCCCGCCTCCTCGTGGGACACGGGTGTCAGGTTGTCATCGGCGACAGCCCAGGAGCCGGGATCGTCTACAACGAGACGAACCTGCGGCGGGCATACGCGCGGGCCGGGTATACAGCGGTGGCTGAGGAGACCAGTGTCGTCCTGAACTACGATACCGGCTACCAGACCGTCTCATACCCGGAGGGCGCGGTGATGAAACAGTTCTCCATCATCACCCCAGCGGTCGCGGCTGACGCGATCGTGGTCGTCTCCAAGGCCAAGACCCACATGTGGACCCGGATGACGGGTGCCGCGAAGAACCTCTTCGGGCTCATCCCCGGGCTTGAGAAGCCGGTCTTCCACTTCCGGTTCCAGGACGAGTATGCTTTTGGAAGGATGCTCGTCGACCTCAACGAGTGCATGAAGCCCCGGCTCCAGGTCATGGACGCGGTCATGGCAATGGAGGGGGACGGCCCCCAGGCAGGGAGTCCGCGGAAGGTCGGGGTGATCCTTGCCGGGAGCGACCCTGCGGCCGTGGACACGGTCCTCGCCCGGCTCATCGGGATGGACCCGCTCGAGATCGGGAGCATCAGGAGCGCGGCCGCCCGTGGCCTCATCGATCCCACGGCCGTCCGGACGGTCGGCGACGACCCGGCGGACCTCGCGGTCCCGGACTTCAAAAAACCCTCCACCTACACCGGGGGCGGGGCGGGGCCCTGGCGGCGCGTGGTCCTCGCCATCACGCAGCGGTTCGGGAAGACCTACGCCCCACGGCCCGGCGTGGTCGGGGAGGCATGTATCGGGTGTGGGAAGTGCGAGCGGATCTGCCCGGTGCACGCGGTCACCGTCACTGAGGGCAGGGCGACGATCGACCTCTCGCGCTGCATCAGGTGCTACTGCTGCCACGAGATCTGCACCGAGCGCGCCATCGCCCTCTCCCGGGGCCTCGCCGGAAGACTCCTCGCCCGCCTGCTCGGGTGAAGCGGCGGGCCGGCCGAAACACTCATGAGCGATCCCGATAACGAGCAGAATACCATGCCATGCCCGTTCTGCAACCCGGCCCCGGAGGATATCGTCGCAAGAAACGACCTCTGCTACGCCCGCTACGACATCCACCCGGTCAGTCCCGGCCACCTGCTCGTCATCCCATTCCGGCATGTGGCAAGTTACTTTGATACGACCTACGAAGAACGAATGGCGCTTGCCCGGCTCATCGACGACTGCAGGGAGATCAGCGAACGTGAGCACCATCCTGACGGCTACAACATCGGCGTCAACGTCGGAGAGGCTGCAGGACAGGTCGTGATGCACGTCCATGTTCACTTCATACCGCGCTACCGGGGCGATGTCGCCGGAGAGCATGAAGGGGGCGTGCGGGGCGCGGTACCCGGCAGGCCCGGATGAGATGAACGGGTGGTTTTAGCCCGGGAAAACCCCTGTACATTGACGCACGCGAAGCACACGAGAGTGCGCGGGAGACCGGGTGGATGGATATGCAACTTCCTCTTCGCGTCCTTCGCGGCTTCGCGTGAGCTTTGGTGTGAGATAACGATACGGTCTCACGCGAAGGCTGCGAAGCCGCGAAGATCTTTCCGGGTACCTGCAGGTCGCTGATGCGTGCGAAGGCGCGGTAATTCAGCCGTCCGGTTCGCCGTATCACGCCGCGCGGAACCGGCGTCGGGTATTCGCCGGGCGATACCCCGGGGTGCCTATTTGGAATGATTAATTATGTAAGTAGGGCATAGTTACCCTACGAGGGACTTTAGTGCAGACGCTGCTCTTCCTTATACTATTTCCCATCCTCGTCGCATGTCTTTTATTGTTCGTGAAGCGAACGACATTGCGCTACGCGGTGGTCGCCCTTTCGGCTCTCGCCATCGGGGGGGCATCGATATACCTGCTTATGCGGTATGCGTTCGCGGGCGCGGTCTACTTTGCCGCGCCCTCGGAGGCGGCAAGCCTCGCCATGGTGGCCATCGAGATGGTGCTTGCGCTCTTCATCATTTACATGGGCGCAAAGTTCAGGAACTACCTGGCAATCGCGCTGGCCGTTGTGCAGGCAGCGCTGATCGTGTATCTTGAGATGACGTTCCCGGAGAACCTTCACGCGGCTAACAACCTCTTCATCGACCAGTTCTCCATCATCATGGCCCTGATCATCGGGATCATCGGGAGCCTCATAGCCGTATACGCGGTCAGGTACATGGAGACGTATCATCACCATCATCCGGAGGTGCGTGATCGGCAGAAGATGTTCTTCTTCGTCATCTTCGCCTTCCTTGCCGCGATGTTCGGCCTCGTCTTCTCAAACAACCTCATGTGGGTCTTCTTCTTCTGGGAGATCACGACCATCAGCTCCTTCCTGCTGATCGGCTACTCGGAGACCGATGAGGCGACAAGGAACGCCTTCCGCGCCCTGGTGATGAACCTCCTCGGCGGGGTCGCGTTCGTCGCGGCGATCATCTACCTTGCCGCCGAGCCGGCAAGCGGCGGCATCGATCTCGCCCGGGTGCTCGCCTCAGGCGACACGGCCGTCATCCTGATACCGGCCGTCCTGATCGGGTTTGCCGGCATCACAAAGGCGGCCCTGATGCCGTTCTCCTCCTGGCTCCTCGGGGCGATGGTGGCCCCGACCCCGGTCTCGGCCCTGCTCCACTCGAGCACCATGGTCAAGGCCGGTGTCTACATCCTGGTCAGATTCGCACCGGTCTTCGCCGGGACGTTCGCCGGGTTCTCGGTCGGCCTCGTCGGCGCCGTGACGTTTGTCGTCGCATCCGCGATAGCGATATCGCAGAGCAACGCAAAATTGGTCCTCGCCTACTCGACGATCGCAAACCTCGGGCTGATAGCCGCCTGTGCAGGTGTCGGAACCCACATGCTCGTCTGGGCGGCCATCCTGCTGATCATCTTCCACGCCGTCGCGAAATCGCTCCTCTTCCTCGGGACCGGGGCGATCGAGCACCGGACGGGAAGCCGCGACATCGAGGACATGGAAGGCCTGATCGTCAGGATGCCGAAGATGGCGGTCATGATGTTCATCGGGATCGCCGGTATGTTCCTTGCGCCGTTCGGCATGCTGGTCTCCAAGTGGGCGGCGATCGAGGCGTTCGTCCAGGTCCCCTTCGGCCTGGTCTTCGTCGCCATCCTCGCCTACGGGAGCGCAGTTACGGTCTTTTTCTGGGCGAAGTGGATGGGCAAACTCGTGACGGTCACCCGGGAGACGGAGCGGATCGAGAAAGGGTTCCTGGAGGAGCCCTGGGCTCCTCTCTACATCATCACCGGGCTTGTGATAGCGGCCGTCTTCCTCTTCCCGGTCATATCCTCGACGCTGATTGAGCCCTACGTCCTTGCCATCTACGGGATTACGACGGGCCTTGCACAGACAAACGTCGCTATCATGCTCCTGATGATGGCCCTGCTCCTGATCCTCCCGGTCTCGTTCTTCCTCTTCCGGAGGACCGCAAAGCACCTCCCGGCCTACATGGGCGGGAGGCCCGCGACGCCGGACCTGCACTTCGCAGGCTCCCTCGGCATGACCAGGGAGGCCCAGACCAGGAACTACTACCTCACCGACTACTTCGGCGAGGCACGGCTCTTCCGGCCGGGGGCGGTGGTCTGCATCGTCCTGATCCTCGCATCGTGGGTCCTTGCGGGGGTGGCCTTATGAACGGAATCATAGGCGCAGTCCTCTTCCTCATCCTCGCGCCCATAGCCGGCGGGCTCATCGCCGGAATCGACAGAAAACTCACCGCGCGGATGCAGGGGAGGGTCGGGCCGCCGCTCCTGCAGCCCTTCTACGACGTCGGCAAACTCTTCGAGAAGGAGAACGTCGTCGTCGTCACGGCGCAGAACTTCTACGTCGTCGCCTACCTGGTCTTCATCGCCCTCTCGGGCGCCCTCTTCTTCGCGGGAGGGGACCTCTTGCTGATCGTCTTTGCCTTCACGCTCGCCCACGTCTTCCTGGTGCTCGGGGCCTACGCGGTCCACTCGCCCTACAGCCACATCGGGGCCGAGCGTGAACTGATCCAGGTGATGGCCTACGAGCCGATGATCATCCTTGCGGCTGTCGGGCTCTACATGGTCAGCGGGAGTTTCTACGTCGCCGACATTGCCGCAACGACCGCGCCGGCGATCCTCTACCTCCCCGGTGTCTTCCTGGGCCTTGCCGTCATCCTGACGATCAAACTCAGGAAATCTCCCTTCGACATCTCGACGTCGCACCACGCGCACCAGGAGATCGTCAAGGGTATCACGACAGAGTTCTCGGGCTCGACCCTCGGCCAGATCGAGATCGCCCACTGGTATGAGAACGTCTTCCTCCTCGGGCTCGTCTACCTCTTCTTTGCCTGGAACCCGGTAATCGGGGTCGTTGCGGTCGCGGTCACCTACGTGGCCGAGGTCTTCATCGACAACGTCACCGCACGGGTCCGCTGGCAGGCAGCCCTGAAGAGCGGGTGGCTCGCGGCGCTACTTGGCATCGCGAACCTGGCGATCCTCTCCTATATGATGATCGGAGGTGCATGAGTACCATGGCATTCCTGAAGCGATCACCCTGGATCCTTCATTACGATGCGTCCAGCTGCAACGGGTGCGACATCGAGGTGCTTGCGTGCCTCACCCCGCTCTACGACGTGGAGCGGTTCGGCATCATCAACACCGGAAACCCGAAGCATGCAGATATCCTGCTGATCACCGGCGGGATCAACGAGTTGAACCGCGCGGTGGTCAGGAACCTCTACGAGCAGATGCCGGAGCCAAAAGTCGTTATCGCGATCGGCGCCTGCGCCGCAACCGGCGGCATATTCCGGGAGTGCTACAATATTGTCGGCGGCATCGACAAAGTTATCCCGGTCGACGTCTACGTCCCGGGATGCCCGGCCCGGCCGGAACAGATCATCGACGGTGTTGTTGCGGCGCTCGGGATTCTCGAAGAGAAACGGGAAAAGATGGCGGGAGGAGCGCAGATGAAAGAAGAAGCACGGCATGCAGAAGAGGCAGGTGAGAGTACATGACAGTAAACGAAGAGCAGACTACCATCAGCGTCGCGCTGGAAGACCTCGTACGTGAGGTCGAGGGGCTCCATGCCGACGGCTACCGCCTCGTCCAGATCGGGTGCACGGACGTCGGCGGTGCGTACGAGGTCAACTACTCGTTCGATAAGGGCTACCAGTTCAGGAACCTCCGCCTGACGGTCGGACCGGAGACGGAGGTCCCGAGCATCTCCGGTATCTACTGGGGAGCGTTTGTCTATGAGAACGAACTGCACGACCTCTTCGGGATCCCGGTGACCGGGATAAATATCGACTTTAAGGGGACGTTCATCAGGACCGCGGAGAAGTTTCCGTTCAGCGTCACAAGAAGGGGGGATGACCGATGCCAGAACGCATAGTCGTGCCGTTCGGGCCGCAGCACCCGGTGCTGCCGGAACCGATCCACCTCGACCTCGTCCTTGAGGATGAGTTGGTGGTGGATGTGGTCCCCTCCATCGGCTACATCCACCGCGGGCTTGAGCAGCTCGTGCAGAAGCGCGAGTACACTGAGTACGTCTACGTGGCGGAGCGGATATGCGGGATCTGCAGTTTCATGCACGCGCTCTGCTACTGCCAGGGCATCGAGCATATCATGGAGATCGAGGTTCCTGACCGAACGCGGTATCTCAGGACGATCTGGTCGGAGTGCTCGCGTCTCCACTCCCACCTCCTCTGGCTCGGGCTGTTTGCGGATGGGATGGGCTTTGAGAACCTCTTTATGCGGTCCTGGCAGCTCCGGGAGAGTGTGCTCGATGTCTTCGAGGATACCACCGGGGGGCGGATCATCCAGGGCACCTGCAAGGTCGGCGGGGTCCGGCGCGACATCGGGGCTGAGAAACTCGCGGAGATGCACCGCGCGCTCGACCCCTTCGAGGAACAGTGCCGGGACCTCGGTGATGTCTTCTTGAACGACGATACGGTGAAATACCGCCTCCAGGGCCTCGGGGTCATCCCGAAGGACGAGGCCTACGCCCTCGGAGCCGTCGGCCCGACCGTGAGGGCAAGCGGGGTCGCGATTGACCACCGGGAGACCGGGTATGCGGCCTACGGGGATCTGGGATTCAAACCGGTCGTCGAGACCGACCGGGGACTGCTACGCCCGGTGTGCCGTCCGTGTCCGTGAACTCTACTCCTCCATCGACCTGATCAGGAGGGCGATCGAGGAGATGCCCGAAGGCCCGATCGACGTGAAGGTGAAGGGAGCGCCGAACGGCGAGTACTTCTCCCGCGTG
>NZ_DAQR01000136.1:0-139 GCF_002502935.1 Methanoculleus sp. UBA413 | reverse complement strand
AGGTCGTCCACTACCTGCGGGGCGACGGCACCAAGCACCTCGCCCGTGCCCGTATCAGGACACCGACGCTCGCAAACATCCCTGCGCTCGTGAAGATGCTCCCGGGCGCCCAGCTTGCCGATGTCCCGGTCGTCGTCCT
>NZ_DAQR01000070.1:0-5743 GCF_002502935.1 Methanoculleus sp. UBA413 | reverse complement strand
GAACGCTCCGGCATCCGAGTGGGGCACGTGCAATTAATATAGTGCCTGATATGACCCTACCAGAGGAGAGGGGAATGCAGATCACGAGTGCTTCTGACGGGACCATCCTCATCGACGGCAAGGTTGTGACCGCGCTCGATCGCTTTGTGGCTTCGGTGACGGAGATCATCGAGCGGTATACCAGCTACGTGATCGTCAGTGGGTATGTCGCAATCCTTTTTGGCAGGGCCAGGGGCACGGAAGACATCGATCTCTTCATCGACTATATGGACCGCGATACGTTTCGATCGTTTGCCGAAGAACTCCTGGCACGAGGGTTCTATTTCCTGAACTCGGATGACGTCGGCGAGATCTATTCGATGCTCCGCGACGGGTTGGCCGTGCGGATTGCAGAGGAGGAGAGGATTATCCCGAACGTCGAGATGAAGTTCAAGAAGGACGACTTCGACCGTTACGCGATGACCATGGCGAGAGCGGTGATGTTCGACGATATCCGGCTTTTCATATCGCCCATCGAGCTGCAGATCCCCTACAAACTCTATCTTGGGAGCGACAAGGATATCGAGGATGCCGTCTACCTTTGGGTGTTGTTCTGCGAGATGCTGGACGGGGATCTCACGCGATCGTTCATGGAGCGCCTGCATGTCCGGGGGGAACCGTATGGAATTGGGGTTTGACCGGGAGAAGAACCGGCAGGAGAGGCTGGCCTTTGTCCGGAGACATGCTCTCTGGGTCAGGCGGGTCCCAAACGAGGTCTGGAGCCGCGAGCAGGCCGATCTGATCGATGCGTTCCTGGCGAACGCCGGGAGTTACGCCCTTTCCCGTGCCCGGTACCTCGAGATGCACCAGGCTCTCGCGAAACGGCGGCACCCTGGATCTTCGTGATCCCCAAAGACCTCATGGCGGTGTTCTCCGGAGTGGGGGGGCGGGGCGCGATCATCTTACTGCGCGGTGATGAGGACCGGTGCAGATAGCGATTGAGTACCCCGCGAAGGAGCGTTGGTCTCTGTCGCGGTGAAAGGGTTAGTGACCGGGGAACAACCTTCTTTGCCGGGAGATCCGGGCCTCTCCCCCATCCTTTCTGGTCGATGCCCCCTCATTCCCGGCGCTCTTCAGTCGGGAAGGAACGCTCTCATCGCCCTCACCTTGTTCCGGATCGATGCCCGCTCAACGCCGAAGAAAGAACTGATCTCCTGCCCGAGGGGAGGGGCACCCCTTCCCGGCCGGATAAGATCCTCATCCTGGCAGGCTGCATACACGATCGCCGCACTCCAGAGAACCGCGTCTCCTCGCGCGAGCGGTGCGGCCGGATGATCGAAGAGGTCCTTGACGATCCTTCTGCAATGCTCCAGAATGGTGTTATCCGGAAAACGTTGGCAGAAGTCCTCGCACCTCTCAAAGATCATGGCGGCGCGTATATTGCCGGCGAGCGCTTCCGGTGTTCCGCCCTCAAGCAGGTTGGAGAGTTCCTTCTGGACCTCTTCGTTGTCGAGGTCAAACCCGGCCATCTCGACGAGTTCTCTCACCGCGAAATTGAAGAACGCATCGAGGTCGTCCGTGTCGACGCCTGCCTCCTCCGCTTTCATGAGGATAAGCTTGAAGATGGCCTGGCCTTTCTCCGGGCTCGTGGCTGCTTTCTGAAAGGCGGGTTCCGCTTCTTTGAGGACGGCGATGAGTTCAGAAGCGTTTGTGAGGTGGCCGGATGCTTCCATATGCGTCAGGAACCGGCAGAGGATCGGGACGGCGTTCTCCGGCCAGTCTTCCGGGAAGATCGGGTTTTGCGACAGTTCATCGACCAGGCACCTCTGCACGGACAAGGCATCCCATGCATCGATCTTCACTTCGTAGACGATATACATGAAAGTACAGAAGGCCATGACGGTATCCCCGGCCATACAGGCAATTCCTTCTCCGTATGCCGCCCTCTCCGCCTCAACAAACTCGTTGATATCAGGTCCGATATCCTGGATGACGGCAGCCATCGCGGCGTTCACCTCGGTTTCGTCATCAAGCGGGATCTCATCCAGGAGCTCACCCGGTTCTTCGGGAACGATCTCATCTGCGCTCCATCCCGGGGGGTACCAGAGGAGTGCGGTATCAGGGTCCTCGACATAGCCGCAGACGCCGTTTCTTGGGGAGTTGGCAATGAGGTCTACACAGTCGGGATCGTATTCGGTCGATGAGAGGCATTCACGGCAGTAATAATGTTGGAAATCCTCGTCAAAATCGTTCAGGGCAAGTTCGGCCTCGCCGCCGCAGAGGTCGCAGGGGATGATTGGCGGGTCGTTCCGTGCGATCAGGCAGAGCGGGCCGTCCCGCGGGGCAACGGACGTCTCCCCGATAACCTTCAGGTCCAGCGATGTGGGGGAGCCGAAGTCGTAGTCATAGGTGAACGTGCTGCCCGGAGCGATGAGGTGCGAGAGAGGGACATTCATGCCGTTTGTAAAACGCTCGGCGTCCGAGTCGTATGTGGCCCCGCCGATCCGGAAGGAACTGAGATGCTCGCAACACTCCACCCACACATCGCGGATCAGCTGGTCGAGATCTCCAAGCCGGGCGTCGTGTCGTGCGAGAACCACCAGCCAGTATTCCTTATGGTACCGCCCCTGTATCATGATGAGGAGCGAAGGTTCCTCTCCGGTGGGCCAGCCCGACGCCTGAAGGCATTCCGTGCCGTGTTTAAGGGCCTTCCATTTTGTCACGGGAGCCCTGCAGAGCAGGCAGGTACCGGGTGAGACCTTTGATGTCATCCACCAGAATGGTATGATTGCCATAAGATAATGAATGATCGTGGTCTGTTGTCTTCTCCGGGAACGCGATCAGGACGCCCCTCCGCATGCCCGGACTACTGGGGCATGTCACCGTATTGTGTGGGTCCAGATGCATGGAAGTGATCACTACCTCACGCAGAAGTGCGCGAAGGTCACGAAGACGAAGCGGTCCACAACGGATCTTCCGCGCACCTGCATGACCGCTCCGGGGGGCCCCGGCAACTACCCCTTACGGGTGGGGCTCTTTCGTCAGGATTACTTTCGCCCCGCACGGCACACCTTAATGCCTGACCGGGGCGATAGCAAATCCATGCTACGAACCCGGATTGTGATCGACAGGGTCCGGAAGGATGGACTTGTTTTCGCCTCTGACTACTCGGACTGCGACCATTCGATGGAGGGTTTCAGGAAGGTTATGTTCCGGGCGAAGGAGGTGACTCCCCTCAAAACCGGGGCGGCGTACTCGCTTGAGTATGAGACGGAGGATATCCTCAAACCCTTCGTGCAGAAAAGCCGGAGCGGGAAGACAACCTACCGTTATCCCCAGAGGTTCTATCACAAGATAACAAACGTCACTCTTGTATCAACCGATCCCGACCCGGACCTCCTGCTGGACCTCTGACCCCCCATGAATCCCTCTGCACGGTCTATCGGAACGACACAGCATCCCGAATCCGGAGGAGTGGTGCTGCGAGCGGTCGGCAACCCTGTAGCGGCCCGGCAGCTCATGTTACCTGGGCGCACACAGAGGTTCCAGAAAGGCGTCACAGTTCTTCCAGCCATTCAGCGATCGGGACAATGTGGACGGCCCGCCCGTCGACGGTCGTCTCCGCCGATTCCGACGCAGTGACGATCGTTCCTTCGTCAAGGCCGTGTGCGTCCATCGCCTCGACAAGGCCGCGCATCTCCCGCTGCCTCGTAGCGTCGTCCTGCAGGGACTGCGTCACCTGGACGGCCTGGACAATCGTCCGGCCTGACCTGACCAGGAAGTCGCACTCGTAGCGGTCCCGGTGGTAGAAGATATCGCCGTACTTCTTCATCCGTTTATCGATTATGCTCGATGATAATTCACAAAAGTGTCGATTATGATCTATGATTTTTCTACATCCCGGAAAGAGCGTCCGGGGAACTCCCCCTGCGCATGCTGGTGATGGGAGCGGTGCCCCATCGTCCGGTTCACAATTCCCCCATGGCTAATCTACACGCCAGAGGTGGTCAGACACGACACTTGCAGGTATGGATCAGCGCCGCTTGAGCCAGTGGACCTGCCGGGGGAACGATTGCCGCAAAGCCCCGTCCTTGAGGGCAGGATAGTTCACAGCATGCAATCGTGGCAGTCCTGGGCCCCGCACGCAAGGTTATCGATCTTCCACCGGAGCGCCCACCGCTTGATGTCTTTGATCACCTCAACGAGCCCAAGCCCGCTCCCGGTGAGCGTGTACTCGCTTCTGACGGGGACTGATCCGGCCTCCACCCTCTTCTTGACGAGGCCTTCCTCCTCCAGTTCCTTCAACCGGGCGGAGAGGACCTTTGCCGTGATCCCCGGGAGCTGCTCCTTTATCTCGGTGAACCGGCGGGTGTAGTTCTCCCCCTTGTAGAGTTCGAGGATGATCAGGAGGGTCCACTTTCGTCCCAGGTATTTGACGGTCTGATTGACCGTACACTCATCCTGCATGGTATAGTTAGAGAAACCTCTTCCTACTTATATCCTGGTATCTAATAGATACCCTGTATCAAAAAGATACTATGGAGTGAGCATGAATGTTCTGCAATCAGTGTGAAGAAACAGCAAAGGGTTTTGGCTGCACCGTACGCGGTGTCTGCGGCAAAGATGCGGAGACTGCCGGGCTCCAGGACGTCCTGATCTACACCCTCAAAGGGCTCTCGGTCCGGAACCTCGCGGCGATGAAGAAGGGCGGTGGGGACCCGGATGCCGGGGGGTTCATCGGCCGCTGCCTTTTTGCCACCCTGACCAACGTGAACTTTGACCCTGCACGTTTTGAGGCCGCGATCCGGGAGGCGGCCCGTATCCGCGACGCCCTCCCGCCGGCCGGAGACGCGGAGCCCGCGGCCTGCACCTGGGCCCCCGAGAGCCCGGCGGCTATCGCGGCAAAGGCGCAGGAGATCATCGCCGCACGGGAGAGCGTGGATCCTGACCTGCAGTCGCTTCGCGAACTCCTCGTCTATGGGCTCAAGGGTGTCGGCGCCTACTCTCACCATGCCGAAGTCCTCGGCTACGAGGATGAGGAGGTCATGACCTTCCTGCAGGAGGCGCTCGCCGCCACGCTGCAAGACCTCAACGTGGATGAGATGGTCGGCTACGTGCTCAGGTGCGGCGAAGTCGGCGTGAAGACCCTCGCCCTCCTCGATGCCGCGAACACCGCTACCTACGGGACGCCTGAGATCACGACGGTCAGCACCGCGGCAGGCACACGCCCGGGCATCCTCGTCACCGGCCACGACCTCAAAGACCTCGCCGACCTCCTTGAGCAGACCGCGGAGGCGGGGGTGGACGTCTACACCCACGGCGAGATGCTCCCGGCGCACGCCTACCCTGGTCTCCGGAAGTATGGCCATCTGGTCGGGAACTACGGCGGGTCCTGGCCCTTCCAGCGGGAGGAGTTCGAGCGGTTCAACGGCCCGGTCCTTGTCACCACCAACTGCCTCGTCCCCCCGAAGGACGCATACCGCGACCGGGTCTACACCACTGGGCTCGTCGGGTATGCGGGGCTTGAGCACATCGGTGCGTCTGAGGACGGAAAGAAGGACTTCTCTGCCCTGATTGAGCACGCGAAGCGGTGCAAGCCCCCGGAGGATCTCTCCCGCGGCGACCTGGTCACGGGATGCGCCCACGCCCCGGTCCTTGCCATCGCTGACGCGGTCGTCGACGCGGTGAAGTCCGGCGCTATTGGGCGGTTTATCGTGATGGCGGGCTGTGACGGGCGCCGTAGCGATCGGGACTACTACACCAG
>NZ_DAQR01000138.1:21072-21427 GCF_002502935.1 Methanoculleus sp. UBA413 | reverse complement strand
GGCTGCAGTTTCGTCCCGGAGGTCGCCATGAAGGTGATCATCTCCTCACGGTCGCCGCGCTCATCGAGGAGAAGTTCAGCCATTACACCACTGGCGATATTTCCCAGTTTCGCAATTCCTACTTTAACTACCACTTTAAACACCTCTCAAAATTTGAGAACACGATAGTATTGCCGAGTTCTCATATAAACGTTTTGAAATGGCCGCCAACTACCCCTGCTTCAGTCGGAAGGGCGGTACCGTGGGTAGTGGATCGTTGCATCTAACGTTTCAGGTGCACTTGTTGATCGCACGCGAAGTTCGCGTTGCCTGCGAAGGATGCGTAGCTCCCCCCACCGTCACCCTTCGCGCCTTC
>NZ_DAQR01000138.1:1490-20805 GCF_002502935.1 Methanoculleus sp. UBA413 | reverse complement strand
GCGCCTTCAGCATGGCCGCACGCACGGCAGGGGAGCCCGGTCCGGCTTCTTTACGGTTCTTCCGGTAGATGAAGCCGCAGACGCTGCATCTGCTGGCTCGTATGGGCTCCGTCGATCACCCTTACCTCCACCTCGCAAAAATGTCTGACCATCCTGGAGGACCGATTCCTCCCGTGGCGGCAGGAGCCGGACTTCCCGGCTCAATGGTCATGGTAAAAACAGGGCTGGATGGGGGTGTTAAGGAGAAGTGTTTAAATTTAATGTGTCCATATATATATCTGATGAAACAAGGTCTGCTTACCGACCGCCAGAAAGAGGTACTGCGGTATCGGAAAAAAGGGTTGACGCAGCAACAGATTGCAGATATCATCAAAACATCAAAAGCTAACGTCTGCACCATCGAGAAGGCTGCTCTCGAGAACATCTCACGGGCCCGTGACACCCTCGAGTTCCTCTACACGCTTGACGCTGCACACCTCTGCACGCTCAAGGGCGGCCTCGACCTGCTCAAGGCTCCCGAGATCATCTACACCGAAGCCGAGAAGATGGGGGTGAAGGTCAAGTATGACACGATCTCGCTCATCAACAGGCTCAGGGACGCCAACCCCGACCGTTTCAGGGGCAGGCAGGTCCGCGAGGATGTGGAGGTCTACATCAACGAAGACGGCGACCTGTACTTCGGATGACGCGGCCATTGGAGCGCGCACCAGCGCAAGGATCTCTGCCGGAGCAGTCGCATGCCGGCGGTAGCTCTGCGGAAGACTGCCGCCCGGGTATGTGCCCGCAACAGGGCGGCCGCAGCCCTTCGTTCATCCGTCCGGTGGTTCAGGTTGGGGAACCGGTGTTTGTCTGCAGCAGATGTCCGCCTCCCTAAATCCCGGGGAAATCCGATAACAAGGTTTATATCTCATTTTAAGCAATGATTAAGAAACCGGTCTGCTCTATCCCACCGTGATTCCGGGGATAATGGGCGCTTTATGTGCCTCTGATTCCCGATATGTCCCTGGTATAGCAGTATATGCGGATCAGAGACCCGCGGCGGGGCGGCGCAGAAGGTACCAAGACAACACAAAGGTCGAACCCTCCACATGGAGGGCCGATGTCGATAGGAGTTGTGCTCGTCACAACGGGATGACAGGAGCTGGATCTGATCGAGACGTTGGGCCAACGCCGGTGCAGCGAGCCCGTTTCCGGGAACAGGTTTCCCGAAAGCGTCGAAGAGTCAGGATCTATTAGCGACGACTGGACGTACCCGGTGCACACCGGGCCGGTGGCGGGAGCGATAGGAGACGAGTGTCTCCCCGACCCCGCGGCCTCCATCCAACTGTTTCCCTTCACGACGCGCTAGAACTGCGCGCCGTTCGATGTCATGCCCGATACGGGTTCGCCGTAATGCCCGACCGTGCCGGTCCGTCCGGCAGAGGATTCGGTGCATCACACTACAGTTGCACGAAGGGTTGATTGAAACATGCCGAAGTATAACAGGCCACGCAGGGGATCCCTCGCATACAGCCCGAGAAAACGGGCAAAGAGCCCTGTTCCCGGGTACGGCTCATGGCCGGAGTACACGGGAACCCCGACTGTGCAGGGATTCGCAGGGTACAAGGTGGGGATGACCCACGTCGTCATGGTGGACGACCACAAGAGTAGCCCCACCGAAGGCAAGGACGTGATGGTGCCGGTGACCGTGGTTGAGGTTCCGCCCATGCGGGTGGCGGGCGTGCGCGCATACAGCGAGGATACCTACGGGAAGCACGCGCTGACCGAGGCCTGGACGACTGACCTCGACGAGGAGTTGTCCCGCCGCATCACCGTCCCGAAGAACCATGATACCGCTGCCGCCCTCGATGCCATCAGGAAGGCGATCGGCGAAGGCAGGGTCACGGAACTCTACGCCATCACCTACACACAGCCCGATGACCTCACCGGCGTCCCAAAGAAGGTCCCCGACCTGATGGAGATGCGGATCGCAGGCGGAAGTCTTGACGACCAGATCGAGTACGCCGCCGGGATCCTTGGGAAAGAGATCGAGATCACCGGGAACTTCGAGGCCGGCGAGTACATCGACGTAACCGCCGTCACCACCGGAAAGGGCACAGAGGGTCCCGTCAAGCGCTGGGGCGTCCAGGTCCGGAAGCGGAAACACTCCCGCGGCGGCAAGAAGCGCCACATCGGTAACCTTGGTCCCTGGCACCCGCACCACGTCAGGTGGCAGGTCCCCCAGATCGGCCAGATGGGCTACCAGCAGCGTACCGAGTTCAACAAGCGTATCTTAAAGATCGGCACCAACGGCGACGACATAACACCCGCGGGCGGATTCCTCCACTACGGTGTTGTGCGCGGCCCCTACGTGCTGATCAAGGGTTCAGTCCCCGGGCCGAACAAGCGGCTGGTCCGGATACGGCCCGCGATACGGCAGGGAGAACACATTCTTCGCACGCCGACGATCAGTTTCGTCAGCACGGAGAGCAAGCAGGGGTGAGCAGCGATGAAGGCACAGGTTCGAACACTGACAGGCGAGATCGCTCATGAAGTCGATCTCCCGGAAATCTTTAATGAAGAGTACAGGCCCGATCTGATTAAGCGGGCTGTCCTCGCGCTCCAGAGCACCCGGTTCCAGCCGCATGGGACCGACCCCTACGCCGGCATGCGCACCTCGGCAGAGTCCTGGGGCAGCGGCCGGGGCGTCGCCCAGGTCCCCCGCATCAAGAACAGCAGCAAGGTGGCCCGGGTACCGCAGGCAACCGGCGGGCGTGCAGCGCACCCCCCGAAGGTCGCAAAGGTCCTCGTCAAGGAGATCAACCGGAAAGAGAAGCAGAAAGCTCTCCGGTCCGCAATCGCAGCCAGCACTTCCCCCGACCTTGTCCGGGAACGCGGGCACCTCTTCGAGGGCGACCTCCCGCTGGTCCTTGAGGACCGGTTCGAGGAGATCACCCGGACGGGCGACGTCATTGCGGCGCTCTCCGCTCTCGGTGTTTATGCTGACGTCGAGCGGGCGAAGGCCAGCAGGAAAGTCAGGGCAGGACGCGGCACCATGCGCGGCCGCCGTTACAAGCAGCGCAAGAGCGTCCTCATCGTCACCGGGAACGAACCGCTCCGGGCGGCCCGGAACCTCGCCGGCGTCGATGCCGTGACGGTCAACCAGCTCAACACCGAGCTGCTGGCCCCCGGCACGCACGCAGGACGCCTGACCGTCTGGACGGAGTCTGCAATCAGGAGACTGGAGGAGTTCTCATGATACTGAAATACCCCTTCGTTACAGAAAAAGCAACGATGATGCTCGAAGGCGAGAACAAACTCCAGTTTATCGTGCAGAGAGACGCTACCAAGCAGGATATCAGGCGTGAACTGGAGTCGGCCTTCGAGCAGGAAGTGAGCGAAGTCCGCACAATGATGACCATGAAAGGCGAAAAGAAGGCCATTGTCAGGTTTGCGGACGAGAAAGCGGCTGAAGAGATCCTCAGCCGGCTTGGAATCATGTAAGGTGAGTGACGAATGGCACATCGAATTACAGCACAGAACCGCGGCCGGGGCGGCCCGACCTATCGTGCCCCCTCGCACCGGTATAAGGCCGAGCTGCGGCACGCCGGAACGAACATCGCACCGGCTTTTGGGCACGTCGTCGATATTGAGCACGACCCGGCCCGTCATGCGCCGATCGCTCTCGCCAGGCTCGAGGACGGCCGGAAGGTCTACATGCTCGCCACCGAAGGGCTCGGTGTCGGGGATGCGGTCTCCTGGGGTCCGGGAGCCGAGGTGAAGAACGGGAACACCCTGCCTCTCCGGGAGATCCCGGTCGGGGCATACGTCTGCAACATCGAAGCCCGCCCGAACGACGGCGGCAAGTTCGTCCGCTCAGGCGGCGTCCAGGCCCTCGTCATCGGTAAGGCAGAGGACGGCAGAGTCGGTGTCCGGATGCCGAGCGGCAAGAATAAGTGGTTCAGCGGTGCCTGTTTGGCAACCGTCGGTATCGTTGCCGGCGGCGGACGGAGCGAGAAACCGTTCGCCAGGGCAGGAAAGAAGTATCTCCACGTCAGGTCCTCCGCCGAGAAATGGCCTCGCGTCAAGGGTGTCTGCATGAACGTCATCGACCACCCGTTCGGCGGTGGCGGCCACCAGCACTGCGGACGGCCGAAGACCGTATCCCGCGGAACATCCCCCGGCAGGAAGGTAGGGCATATTGCCGCCCGGAGAACCGGCAAGTGGAAGAAGTGAGGGGTGAAGCATGGCAAAGAAGACACAGAAGCGAATGCCGCGGCGGCGTGAAGAGTTCACCTACCGCGGTTACTCCATAGAAGACCTGCAGCAGATGGCTCTCTCCGAGCTCCTGCCGCTCATGCCGTCCCGTGCACGCAGGAAGTTCGAGCGCGGTCTCTCCCGGGAACATGAGAAACTGCTCTCTGATATCAGGTCGGGAGACTCGAACGTCCGCACCCACCTGCGTGACATGGTCGTCATGCCCGAGATGGTCGGAAAGACGATCGAGATCCACAACGGTAAGGAGTTCCAGAAGGTGGAGATCCACCCTGAGGCGGTCTTCCACTACCTTGGAGAGTTTGCACTGACCCGCAGGAGAGTCTCCCACGGCAGCGCCGGTATCGGTGCGACCCGGTCGAGTAAGTACGTACCGCTGAAGTGATGGTTATGGCAAGAACAGGTTATTCAGCAATGATTGAGGGCGAGAACGTCGCTCGCGCAAAAGCGAACGAGATTCCCGTCTCCCCGAAACACTCGATCGAGATTGCCCGGTTCATCAAGAACATGACCACCACCGAGGCAAAGGCGTACCTCGCCGATGTGGTTGAGCTGAAGAAGGCCATCCCCTTCAAGCGGTTCAACCGGAACGTTGCCCACAAGCGGGGTCTTGAAGGGTGGGCGGCAGGCCGGTACCCGGTCAAGGCCGCCAAGGCCTACATCAGGCTGCTCGACTCTGTCGAGAAGAACGCCGAGTATATCGGCCTTGACACCGAAAACCTCCGGATCAACCATGTCTCCGCCAACAGGGGCCGTGGTCTCCGGGCGTTCTTCCCGCGTGCGATGGGCCGCGCCACCCCGAAACGCAGGGAGACCGTGAACATCGAGATCATCGTGACCGAGGTGGCGTAATGGCAATCGAGAAGAAATTCATCAGTGAAGGCGTGCGCAACGTCCGTATCGAGAAGTTCCTCACGAAAGAACTTAAGCGGGCCGGATACGGTGGCATGGATATCACCAGGACGCCGCTGGGTACCCAGATAACCATCTTTGCGGAGAAACCGGGTATCGTGATCGGGAAGGGCGGCAAACAGGTCCGCCAGCTGACACAGGACCTTGCCACTCACTTTGGGATCGAGTCCCCGCAGGTGGAGGTTCAGCAGGTCCAGAACCCGAACTTCAGCGCCCAGATCATGGCCGAACGGCTGGCGAACGCGCTTGAGCGCGGTTGGTACTTCAGGAAAGCCGGGCAGAGCACGATCCGCCGGGTGATGGAGTCGGGTGCGCTCGGTTGCGAGGTCATCGTCGCCGGGAAACTGACTGGCGCGAGGTCGCGGACCCAGAAGTTCACCGAGGGCTACGTGAAGCACTCCGGTGAGCCGAGCGAGACGATCGTCGAGAAGGGTTACGCGCTTGCGGTCAAGAAACTGGGAACCATCGGTGTCCAGGTCAAGATCGTCCCGCCGGGCGCGAAGTTGCCTGATACCTTTGAGGTCCTTGAGCCCGAGCCGAAGAAGGCTCCGGTGCCGGTTCCCGAACCCGAAGAGGTCGGTGAAGACGAACTCGAGGAAGAGTTTGAGGAGTTCTCAGGTGAGGAGTACCCGGAGGAGAGATAAATGGCTATCTTTCGCGCACAAGAGGTGAAACAGCTCTCCGACGTTGAGCTCCTCGAACAGGAGCAGAAACTCAGTCTTGAACTGATCCAGGAGCGAGGGAAAGTCAGCGCCGGCGGTGCCACGGAAAACCCCGGGAGGATCCGCGAGATCCGCAGGACCATCGCGCGCATCCGGACCGAGCAGAACGCACGGAGGAACGCATGATCTCTCCCCGGAACGTCCTGCGGCACGAGTTGATCGGCCTGGACGTTCTGGTGGCTCGCGCAAGCAATCCCGGGCATGTCGGGGTATCTGGCCGCATCATCGATGAGACCAGAAATACCCTGGTCATCCGGACGGAGCGGGGAGAGAAGCGAATACCAAAGCGGTTCAGTGTATTCCGCTTCCGGCTCCCGGACGGCACGACTGTCGATGTGGACGGTTCAAGCCTGGAGATGCAGCCGGAACGACGGATCACGATGCGCATCAGATAAGAGAGGATACATAATGGCACGAAATATTGGGTTAAATGTCCCCATTCCTGAGACGGAATGCGAGGACGTAAATTGTCCGTTTCACGGCACTTTGCCGGTACGCGGCCAGGTGATTACCGGCAAAGTCGTGAGCGACCGTATGAACGGTACTGTCGTCGTGGAGCGTGAGTTCATCCACTACATCAAGAAGTACAAGCGATACGAGAAACGCCGGTCCCGGTACCATGCCCACAGCACGCCCTGCATCAACGCAAGGATCGGCGATGTGGTCAGGATTGCCGAGTGCAGGCCGCTTGCGAAGACGAAGAACTTCGTGGTTGTCGAGGTGGTGAAGGAATGAAGGCGATGCAATCTACCATTCCGCGTGCGCTCGCCACCGGTTCCCGCATGGTCTGTGCCGATAACACCGGCGCACGGCTCGTGGAGATCGTCTCTGTCGACGGCTACCATGGTGTCAGGCGCCGGCAGCCCAAGATGGGTCTTGGCGATATGGCGACCGTGAGCGTCAAGAAGGGCACTCCCGACATGCGGAGGAAACTTGAGAAAGCGGTGGTCATCCGGCAGAAGAAGGAGATCCGTCGTCCGAACGGTATCCGGCTCTCTTTCGAGGATAACGCCATGGTGCTCGTCAACGAGCGCGGCGAGCCGAAAGGAACCGAGATCAAGGGTCCGGTCCCCCGCGAGGTCGCGGAACGGTTCCCGAAGATCACCTCCATGGCGACAATAATCGTGTAGGGTGTGGTGAAGGAAATGGTACGCATAGTAAGCAAACAACCGAGAAAACAGCGCAAGGCGCGCTTCAACGCACCGAACCACACCCGGGGCCGGTTCCTCTCCGCGTCGCTCTCGCCCGAGCTCCGCGGGAAGTACAACTCCCGGAGAGCTCGTGTGGTGAAGGGCGACACCGTAAAAGTACTCCGTGGAGACTATGCCGGTGAAGAAGGCGTTGTCGACTCTGTAGACATGAAGACGTGCCGGCTGATTGTGCACGGCGTGATGGTGACTAAGGCAGACGGGACCGAGGTCCCCCGGCCGATCGACCCCTCGAACGTGCAGATCACGAAGCTCAACCTGAAAGACAAACTTCGTGAGGAGAGACTCGGAGGCGGAGAATAATGTCCAATCATCTCAAGCGGCTGGTAGCGCCGGAATCCTGGCGTATCCCGAAGAAAGTACAGAAATTCGTCATGAAGACCGCCCCGGGCCCCCACAACGCCGGCGGCCTGCCGGTCGGTGTCTGGCTCCGTGAGCATATCGGCATCGCACAGAATGCAAGTGAGGTTCGAAAGATCCTGCACCAGCGGGATGTTCTCGTTAACGGACGACCCTGCCGGAACCCGCAGATCGGGCTTGGCGTCTTTGATATCGTCTCGATCCCGAAACTCGGGAAACACTACCGTATCCAGCTGGACAAGCTGGGCAACCTGATCTCTGTTGAGATCCCGGAAGAGTCTGCCAAGACCCGGCTCTGTAAGATCCGGAACAAGACCGTCATCAAGGGCGGCAAGGTGCAGCTGAACCTTGCATACGGCGCAAACATCCTTGCCGACAACACCTACAAGGCCAAAGACTCCATTGTTGTGACCCTTGGAACAGACGGTGAAGACCGGTTCCGGATCATCGACCACTTCCCCTTCGCGGAAGGCAACGTGGCCATGATCGTCGGCGGAAAGCACTCCGGCAAGGTCGGCAGGATCGTCGAGATCATCAGGACTGCGAGTTCCGTCCCGAACCGTGTTGTCCTCGTGGACGACTCGGCAGATGAGCGGTTCGAGACCATCGAGGAGTATATCTTCATGGTCGGCCGTTCCGGGATTGCACCTGAACTGGAGGCCTCCGTATGAGCGCAATGAGGGAGATCTACGTCGACAAGGTCATTGTGCACATGGGCGTCGGTGAGAGCGGTGAGCGGCTGGTCAAGGCCGAGGATCTCGTCACAAAGATCACCGGCCAGAAGCCCGTCCGCACCATCGCGAAGCGGACCCAGCCTGCGTTCGGGATCAGGAAGGGCGCACCAATCGGGTGCAAGGTCACCCTGCGCCGGGAGAACGCTGAGAAGTTCATCGAGACTGCGCTCGGTATTGTCGAGCGGCATCTTGCCATCTCGCAGTTCGACCAGACCGGCAATGTCTCCTTCGGCATCGAGGAGCATACCGATTTCCCGGGAATGGCCTACGACCCTGCGATCGGCATCTACGGCATGGACGTCAATGTGGTGCTTGAGCGCAAGGGTGTGCGGGTCGCACGTCGGGGCATCGCGCGCAGGAAACTGCCGGCTGATCAGAAAGTGAATAAAGAAGAAGCCATCGCGTTCATGCGTGAGCGCTACCAGGTGGAGGTGTAAGGAATGGCAGGAGAACCAGGAGCGCCTTCTTCGGCTGAGAGCACAAAGAAGTTCGGCCGGGGCGCAAACGAGTGCCGCATATGCGGTCGGAAACAGGGCCTCGTGCGCAAATACGGCATCTACTTCTGCCGCCAGTGCTTCCGCGAGTGGGCGAGCAAGATGGGCTTTAAGAAGATGAACTGAGGGTGAGAGATATGGCACGACAGAATCCAATCGCTGACGCGATGAGCACGATCAAGAATGCCGGCGACGCTGGACGGAGCGAAGTTATTGTTGAGCCCGCCAGCAAGGTGTTAGGCGCGATGCTCCGCGTTATGCAGGAAAACGGCTTTATCGGCGGCTTCGAGTTCATCGACGACGGCCGAGGCGGCCAGTTCCGGGTCCAGCTCTCCGGGACGATCAATAAGTGTGGCGCCATCACCCCCCGGTTTGCGGTGACGATGGCTGATATGGAATACTGGGAGTCGCAGTACCTCCCCGCAAAGAACTTCGGTATCCTGATTGTCTCTACCTCGAAGGGGGTTATCTCCCACGAGCAGGCCCGGGACGAGGGTATTGGCGGGCAGCTGCTGGGATATGTCTACTAAGGAGGGAGAGGCGTTATGGGTATACTACGACGAGTCGAGATCCCTCCGGGTGTGGACGTCACGCTCGAAGAGAGCGTGCTCACGGTAACCGGGCCGAAGGGCACACTGACGCGCAACATGCGCTTCCCGCAGATCGATGTCGCGCTTGAGGACGGCGAGGTTGTCGTCTCCACGACATCGGACAAGAAGCGGTTCCTCGCCATGAGCGGCACGCTTGAAGCCCTCGCGAAGAGCATGATCCAGGGCGTCGTCGATGGCTACGAGTACCGCATGAAGGTGGTCTACAGCCACTTCCCGATCCAGCTGAAACTGCAGGGTAACCGTCTCGAGATCAACAACTTCCTGGGCGAGAAACAGCCCCGGGTGGCAAAGATCCTTGAGGGTGTCACCGTCAAAATCGGGAGCGACGAGGTAATTCTCACCGGTATCGACAGGGAGAAGGTGGGCAACACGGCCGCAAACATCGAGCACGCGACCAGGATCACGAAGCGCGATCCCCGGGTGTTCCAGGACGGCATCTATATCACCGAGAGGGCGTGAAGAGAATGGATGAGAGAAGAAGATTGATCCGCGTCCGTACCCGGCACAATAAGCCTGCCTTCAAGAGACGCGGGCTCCACCGCAAGGTGAAACTGGCTGACGTCTGGCGGCGTCCGCGTGGTCTGCAGAGCAAACAGAGGCGGCAGTTCCGCGCAAAGGGCGTGCTTCCCCGGCCGGGATACGGGAGCCCTGCTGCAGTCCGCGGCATGCACCCGAGCGGGTATGAGGAGGTGCGGGTCTTCTCACCGGCAGACCTTGCCGGGCTGAACCCCGAATTCCAGGCTGTCCGGATCGGCGGATCGGTGGGCAACAGGAAGCGTGGAGAGATCCAGACGCGGGCCCTGGAACTTGGGCTCAAAGTACTGAACGCAAAAGATCTGACCCGCGCGGCTCCAGAGCCTGCTGAGGTCGAAGAAGAAGAAGAAGAGGTGAATGAAGATGAGTGATCTCGCCAACCAGAAACGAATGGCAGCTGCTGTTCTCAAATGCGGGATCAACCGTGTCTGGTTTGATCCCGAGCGGCAGGCCGATATCGAGGCGGCTATCTCCCGGGACGACCTGCGCGAACTCATCGAGGAAGGTGCGATCAAGGCACGCACCGTGAAAGGGAACAGTCGCGGCAGGGCACGCGAGCGGATGGCAAAACGCGCCTACGGCCACCAGAGAGGTCCAGGCCGAAGAAAGGGTGCCGCGGGAGCTCGCGCTTCGAGCAAACGCACGTGGATCGGCAAGATCCGGGCACAGCGTCGGGCTCTGCGCGAGATGCGTGACGAAGGCACAATCGACCGGACTCTCTACCGCCTGATGTACCGGCGGGCCTCCGGCGGCCAGTTCCGGAGCGTGGCGCACCTTACAGCGCATGTTGAGACGATGGCAGGGAGGATGAAATAATGGCAACCGGCCCACGATACTTCGTGCCCTTCCGGAGAAGGCACGAGGGTAAGACTGACTACTATAAGCGGATGTCGCTCCTGTCATCGGGGATGCCCCGGATGGTCGTCCGAAAGACAAACCGGCAGATCATCGCGCAACTGGTCGTCCCCGGGGATGAGGGAGACCAAACCCTGGTGGCCGCGTACTCGACCGAACTTGCGGGGTACGGCTACGAGGGGTCGACCGCGAGCACCCCGGCAGCCTACCTGACCGGGATGCTGTTTGCGGTCAAGGCGCTGAACGCAGGGTATGATGAAGGTATCCTGGATATCGGGCTTGCCCGGGCAAAACCCGGGGCCCGTGTCTTTGCCGCCCTGAAAGGGGCGGTGGACGGGGGTCTCGACATACCCTACGGCGAGTCGATTCTCCCTGATGAGGAACGGCTCAAAGGTGCCCATATCGCCGGGTATGCCCCCGAGCGGGCAGAGAACCTGGTGGCGAATGTAGAGGCTGTGGCTCTGGCCATCAAGAAGGAGCTGGTGTGACAATGGCATACATACAGGAAGAATGGATTCCGCTCACCGGTCTCGGGCGCATGGTTGCCGCAGGCGAGATCACCAGTATTGATGAGGTGCTCGCGAGCGGCAAACCGATCAAGGAGCCCCAGATCGTCGATCTCCTTCTGCCCGACCTGGAGGACGAGGTGCTGGATATCAACATGGTCCAGCGGATGACGGACTCGGGTCGCCGTGTGAAGTTCCGCACCGTTGTGGTGGTCGGCAACCGGAACGGCTACGTCGGGTTTGGTCAGGCGAAGGATGCCCAGGTCGGCAACGCGATCCAGAAAGCAATAGCAGATGCAAAAGTGAATATCATCAAGGTCCGCCGGGGCTGCGGGAGCTGGGAATGCGGTTGTGATACCGGTCACTCGATCCCGCTCGAGGTGACCGGCAAGGCAGGCAGCGTCCGGGTGACGCTGAAACCCGCACCGCAGGGGATCGGCCTTGTGACCGGAGATATCCCGAAGAAGGTCCTGCAGCTAGCAGGCATCAAGGATGTCTGGGCCCTCAACCGGGGACAGACCCGGACGACCATCAACTACGCCAAGGCGACGTTCGAGGCGCTCCGGCAGACGAATATTATCCGGATCGGAGGGGCAGAGTGATGTACGCGGTAGTGCAGGTGCGCGGCGTGGTCAACACCAACCGCGAGATCAAGGACACCTTGAAGATGCTCCGTCTGCACCACATCAACCACTGCGTCCTCGTGCCCGATACCCCGGCGTACCTGGGCATGATCCGCAAAGTGAAGGACTATGTGGCGTATGGTGAGGTGGATCCGGAGATCCTGGCCACCCTCCTGCGCACCCGTGGTAGACTGACTGGAGACGAGCGTCTGACCGATGATTACGTCCGTGCGCATACCTCGTATGCCGGCATTGACGAGTTCGCGGCTGCGCTCTGCAGCGGGGAGGCAAGTCTCCGCGATCTGGCAGAGATCAAGCCGGTTCTCCGGCTGCACCCCCCGCGAAAGGGCTATAAAACCATCAAGCGAACCTTTCAGCAGGGTGGGGCTCTCGGCTACTATGGCCCCCAGATCAATGATCTCCTCTATAAGATGAGGTGAGATGGATGCCCGTAAACAAGAGAACCAAATACAGGGGTTCACGGACCTGTGGCGGCGGTACGCACAAGAACCGACGTGGCGCCGGAAACAGGGGTGGACGAGGTAGAGCCGGGCAGCGGGACCACCGCTTCTCCCACTTCTACCTGAAGGGTGAGATATCCAACGGTAAGCACGGTTTCGTCAGCAAGGTGTCCGCGCCGGTGTCTGCCCTTGATGTCGGGGCGATCGACCAGATGGCCGAGGCATTGCTCCAGGAGGGGCTTGCCGCCCAGGAGGGCGACCTTATCGTTCTCGACACCACTGAACTTGGTATTGACAAAGTGCTCGGTAGCGGGAAAGTTACCCACAAACTGAGTATCTCAGCCCGGGCGTTTTCAGAACGGGCCCGGGCAAAGATTGAGGAGATGGGCGGTCAGGTAAAGACCGTCTGAATTCCTCCTTTCAGGTGAAAACATGGGAGATCTGCTGGATAGATTTGAACCCATCCTTGCAGCGATGCCTGCAGTCAGAAGTCCTGAGGGGCACGTCCACTTCAAGAACAAGCTGATGTGGACGCTTGCGATCCTGCTCCTCTACTTCACGTTGACAAACATTGATATCTTTGGACTCTCTCCGCAGTCACAGGATATTTTCGGACTATGGCGTGCCCTGCTTGCCGGTGCGAGCGGTTCGCTCCTGCATCTCGGTATCGGGCCGATCGTCACCGCGTCGATCGTGCTGCAGTTGCTCAAGGGCGCTGGAATCCTGCAGATCGACACCAGTGAAGCACGCGGCCAGGTCATGTACATGGGCCTGCAGAAGATGCTCATCTTTGTGATGATCATCGTCGAGGCGCTCCCCATGGTCGCGAGCGGGCTGATGTTGCCCGATCCATCGGTAGCGGCACAGCTGTTCGGTGGAAACACGTTCGTGGTCTCGCTCCTGATCTTCCTCCAGCTCTGCATCGGCGGGCTTTTGGTGGTGCTGATGGACGAGGTCGTCACCAAGTGGGGTGTCGGTTCGGGCGTGGGGCTCTTCATCGTTGCGGGTGTCTCTCAGGGTCTGGTGAACGGTTTCCTGAACTGGCAGACGGGTACCGATCCCTTCCCGATCGGGTTCTTCCCGCGGCTGTTTGCCATCGGGACATCGGGGGCAAGTTTCCTCGAGTATTTCGGGACCGACATGCTGGCCCTCATTACGACGGTCATCATCTTCCTGGTGATCGTCTACGTGGAATCGACCCGCATCGAGATCCCGCTCGCGCATACCGCTGTCCGGGGGGCCCGGGCACGCTTCCCGGTGAAGCTCATCTACGCGAGTGTCCTGCCGATGATCCTGGTCCGTGTCCTGCAGGCAAACATCCAGATGATCGGGATGCTCCTCTCGAACGCCGGGATCACGATCCTCGGTGAGTTCCAGGAACAGCAACCGATCAACGGCCTCATGTGGTACATTGCGCCGATCAACCAGCCACAGGACTGGATGTGGTGGCTCGTCGATCTCGGGCATGCCCCCTGGGAGGTCATGCTGCGGATGGGCATCGATATAACGGTCATGGTGCTCGGGGGCGCGATCTTCGCGCTCTTCTGGGTCAAGACCGCGGGTCTCGACTCGAAGGATGTGGCCCGGCAGATCCAGAGGAGTGGTATGCACATCCCCGGTTACCGCCGGAACGTCCAGGTGCTTGAGAGGTACCTCGACCGCTACATACCAAGGATCACCATCATCGGCGGTGCGTTCATCGGGATCCTCTCGGTCGTCGCGAACCTCTTCGGTGTTGTCGGCGCGGTCGGTGGAACAGGGCTGTTGCTGGCGGTGAGTATCACGTACCGGCTCTACGAGGAGATCGCAAGCCAGCAGATCATGGAGATGTATCCGTTCATGCGGTCGTTCTTCGGGAAGGAGTGAGCCTTAAGGGCCTCCTTTTCGTTTTTGGTCCTGCTCTTTCCAACGTGATACCACCACGTTCCCGGGGGTTCCGGTCACCCGAACCGCCTGGGAGTTGATTCCGAAAAGGATTATTCTTCTGGGCAGGGATTTATTTTATAGCGAACTATATTCTAAACGGAGTGATAGAGATGGGGAAGAAAGTCGTCGTGACAGGGGTTCCCGGTGTCGGGAAGACCACCGTCATCAACGGTGCGATGGAGAGACTTGCGGCCGAGGGTATCGCCTACGAAGCTGTCAACTTCGGCACGTGCATGTTTGATGTGGCCTGTAAGGAGAGCCTGGTCTCGGATCGCGATGAGATGCGCAAACTCGGAAAAGATGACCAGAAACGCCTTCAGCAGGCGGCCGCCTCGGAGATCGCTGCCATGAGCGCTGATGCAAACATCATCATCGATACCCACAGCAGCGTCAAGACCCCGGCCGGGTTCCTGGCAGGGTTGCCTGAATGGGTGCTCCGGGAACTGATGCCCGATGTTGTCGTGCTGGTGGAGACCGACCCCGACCAGATCCTGATGCGCCGGCTTGGTGACGAATCCAGGGTCCGCGATATGGAAGGAGCCCGGACGATCGCCGGACACCAGGAGTTCAACCGCGCCATCGCCGCGGCGTATGCGATGTACACCGGCTGCACCGTCAAGATCGTCGGGAACGAAAACTTCCTGCTTGAACGAGCCATTGATGACCTGGTGAATGTCCTGAGGTAACCTGACATGGTGGACCTGAAGAAGCACGGCCCGACGATCGCGCTCCTCTTTACCATGCTGGTGATGCTCTCCTACGGTATCGAGTGGGTGCGGGTGACGGTCGGTTCGGTGATGGATATGATGCTCGGGCCGTTCATCGATGTCCTCGGCGTGCCGTTCTTTGTTATGATCTTGATCCTCTCCAGCATGACGGGCCTGTACTCCTCGCTTGTCCAGAAGTACACCATCGATTATGAGAAGATGCAGGAGGTGCAGGCGAAGGCGCGGGTCTTCCAGAAGGAGTTCCGGGAGGCCCAGCTCTCCGGGGATGAAAAGCGGATCAAGAAACTCCAGGGGAAGCAGGAGCGGATGATGCAGGATCAGCTCGATATCTCAAAGCAACAGTTTACCCCGATGGCGATCATCCTCGTGCTGACGGTGCCGATCTTCTTCTGGCTCCTCTTCCGGCTCCCGCCGGTCGGGGCTGAGATGACTGCCGCAAGCGGTATCGTGCTGCCCTTCGTTGGGGCCGTCAGCCTCTCGGGGGTTGCGTTCTGGATCGTGCCGGCCTGGATTCTCTGGTACATGATCTGTTCGCTTGCTATCAGCCAGGTGATCAGGAAGTCGCTCAATATTGGGGGGATCTGATGCGGATAACCGTCAGCGGCCCGCCGGGGAGCGGCACCACGTCGCTTGCCCGCTACCTCGCTGAAAAGTACGGGCTTGAGTTTATCTCTGCGGGAGAGGTCTTCCGCAGGCTCGCCCGGGAGCACGGTATGGACCTTGCCGAGTTCGGAAGGCTCGCGGAGAGCGATCCCTCAGTTGACCGGATGATCGATGCCAGGCAGAAGGAGATCGGGGAGGCCTCAGAGAAGATCGTCGTCGAGGGGAGGCTCTCGGGCCGGATGATCGAGAACGCTGATCTCAGGGTCTGGCTTGCGGCATCGCTTGAGTGCCGGGCAAAACGGATAGCAGGAAGGGATGGGATGGATGAAGCAGGGGCGCTCGCCTACACCAGGAACCGGCAGCACTCGGAGGCCACCCGTTACCAGACCTACTACGATATTGATATCAGCGACCTCTCGTCGTATGACCTTGTTCTTTCGTCAGAGACCTTCGGCGTGGACGCCCTCGGCGCGATCGTGGATACGGCGATCGCGTGCCTCCGGCGGCAGAAGGGCGATCTCTAGCGGGCCATTGCATCTCATATTTTCATGCGATTGGTGCGTCACGCGAGGGGTCCTGGTTGGGAGGAGATACACGGACTTCGCGTCTTCGCGATCTTCGCGTGAGGCATTATTTCCTCCCTGTACTGAAGACTCACGCGAAGCCGCGAAGGGCGCGAAGGGTGGCGGGGAGGAGATACATGGACTTCGCGCGAGGTGGTGATCGCTCACCACGCATCAGGACCCGCAAGATAAGATGAAATGCTTTACCACCGTCTCTTTGCCTTTATCTTTTTGATCCGTCGGAGCCGCACCGCCTCCTGCCGCTCCATCTCGTCGCGCTGGTACTCGATAAGCCGGCGCAGGTCGGTGAGCTCCGGGATGACCTTGAACTCCAGCGCGTTCACGCGCCGCCTGGTCCGTTCGATATCGTCGAGCAGGCGCGTGATCCCGCCTTCGAGTTCGGCGCTCGCGATGATCGCGGAGATGAGGTCCTCGTAGGCGTCGGCGGCGTCGTCGATGACCGATGAGGTCCCGAGGATTCCGTAACCCCGCTGGATGAGCGTCTTCTTCACCATAACCGGTTCCAGGTCGGGGAGGTGCACCCCGAAGACGTTCTTGTGACCTGTTGTGTAGGTCGGGACGGCCTCTACGGAGAGCGCTGCAAGGAGCACCCCGGTCGCCCCCTCCATCATGGTGGCGACCGCCGCCATCTCCCGGGCATGGGCATATTTCTCCTCGAGTTCCTTGCGCTCGCGGGCGGCCTGGTCGGTGAGCCTGATGAGTTCGAGCATCATGCCGTCGAGTTTCATCGACAACAGCCGGTGTATCCGCTCCGCGAGCGCCATCCGCCGCCGGACGATCAGCAGGCCGGACCGGGTGGGTTTGATCTCGTCGACAGGCATGGTATCTCTCTCCTACAGGACGATATACTGCCATATCCGTCCGGGCGGAAGGCCGAATGCTTTTCCCCGTGCGATTGCCCGCAGGTTTGCGACCTCGTACCGCTTCCGCTCCAGGTAGGCGATCATCGTCAGGACCGAGAACGGGTGGCGGCGGGAGAGGGCTTCAAGCTCCCTGAGCCTGGTGCGGGTGATCGCCATCTCGATCTCGTGAACGGGCCGCAGGTGCTGGTGCCACCGCTGCCAGACCAGTTCCGCGGCGTCCTCGCTGGAGAAGCCGGGGTCCTGCCTGAGTTCGCGCACCGCCCTGGCTAAGACTGGGGCGATATCGGTCTGCAGGAAGGTGCTCGTGAATTCTTCCTCTGTCCCGGTGCTGTAGAGCCGCCCGAAGAGGTCGATGGGGATGCGGCCGCCGGAGATCATGGTCTGGTCGATGGTTGTGATGTCGCATGCCTCCTCGCCACAGCGGAGCCGGAGGAGGTTCTTCATGTTGGTGATATCGATCTCGAACCTGAGGTATGCGATCAACTCCCGGCACCCACTGCACCCGGATGCGACAAGACCGAGCAGCCCGGCGTAGTAGTTCATGTAGAGTTCGTTCTCGATCCTGGCAAATACGCCCCGCTCTCCGCATATTCGGTAGTATTCTTCAAGGACTGGATAGAGCCGCCAGTCCTGGAGGGCTTCCAGCGCCTCGCCGCAGGTCGTAAGGCCCAGGAGGCGGTCGAGGAGTGTCGTGTCAAGCTCACCCGCAGGGACCAGAAGGTCGCGGACCTGCTGCCGGGGAACGTCAAAGACCGTGCCCCTGAGTATCGCCATGACGTTTGTGATGTCCCACCGGGTGAGGTACTCTCCGGCCAGGGTGTGCATATCCCCCCGGGCGATCATCATGGCGTGCCGGAACGACCGCGCCAGGCTACGGTTTACTGCCTCTTCGACGAGCCGGGCGCCGGAAAAACTGGCTGCCAGGTTGATGATGTCCCGGTAATCCTCCTGCCGCCCGAGGTGGGCGACGACCCCCGGTATGCTCATCTGCATGATGCGACGGTAGTCTTCACGGGAGAGGAGTTTCGTCCTGCGGACCCGGAACCGGGTGCAGGCATAGACGCATGACGGAGCTATCAGACCGGGCAGGGTCATGTAGTATTCACATTGACGTAGCCTCCATAAAATGCATGGTTGCAGGGGGGGTGGCGGGGCGTGCGCGACAACAGGCTGAACCCCAAACGACCATGGGGCAGCGAGAGGCCAAACTGACGAAAAATCTGGGTGTTCAATGCAGGTGGAATGCAGGAGATCAGGGCCACGCACTGCCCTTGCTCCCATCGGGGGAGGAGCGCACGCTCGGCGCGGGGAGGGGGTCTCCCCCTCCCCGGTCCCCACCCCTTGAGGTGATTCCCACCACGGTCCACTGCCTGGGTGAGGCGGGGTCCAGTCCCGGTACTTCGCACATTTAGGCACCCGATAATGAGCGATGTGGCTCGTGCGGCGCTGCAACGAGGAGTCAGTAGCACCCGAACTTCGCGTCCTTCGCGGCTTCGCGTGAGCTTTCGGCGTGTGATAACGATACAACCTCACGCGAAGGTCGCGAAGCCTTGACGGGAAGTCGATGGTTTGACTTCCGGTTGGCTTCCTCAAAAATGTTAGCAACAGTACTGAGTCCGGTCTCGGCATCCGGCACCGGGCTTCGTCAGGTGGGCAGCCACCGGTATTGACAGGAAGGACACCGTGCCCCGGACGTGGTGGAAGAGAGTCAGCCCTCTTCCCGCAAGAACCTGCCGACCAAACCCTCATCATCTACCGCCTCCCAACCATATACCCAATGGTTTTGACGAAGCGGATCATCCCCTGCCTGGACCTCAAGGACGGGCGGGTAGTCAAAGGCACGCACTTCGTCGGCCTGCGCGACGCGGGCGATCCCGTCGAGCTGGCCCGGCGCTACAACGAGCAGGGTGCGGATGAGGTGGTCTTCCTCGATATCGCGGCATCGAAGGAACGCCGGGGCACCATCATCGACGTGATCCAGCGGGCGGCAGACGAACTCTTCCTCCCGCTCACCGTCGGCGGCGGCATCAGGACGATCGACGACATGCAGCAGATCCTCCGGGCCGGCGCTGATAAGGTGAGCATCAATTCTAGCGCCGTCAAGGATCCGGACCTGATATCCCGGGGCGCCGAGCGGTTCGGCACCCAGTGTATCGTCGTTGCCGTGGATGTCCGGCGAAACTACCGGATGGAGCCCGGGAGGACCGCCATCACCCTCGCCGACGGGCAGGAGTGCTGGTACGAGGTCGTGACCCACGGCGGGAGCCGGGCTACGGGGCTTGATGCGGTCGCATGGGCAGGAGAGGTCGAGGAGCGCGGAGCCGGCGAGATCCTCCT
>NZ_DAQR01000138.1:0-1135 GCF_002502935.1 Methanoculleus sp. UBA413 | reverse complement strand
CAGGTGAAGGAGTACCTGGCGGGACGGGGTATCCCGGTACGGCTCTAAGGTCGAGCGCGAACGCCGCCACCGGGTGTTCGAGGTCGAACGCGTTCAGGACCGCGGGGTGGATCTCTCCAAACACCCCGACTATTCTTTCGCCGACGATGATATCACCGCGGCGGCCGTCGATGAATGCAGGGTCTGCCGACTCAGCGACCGCATAGGGGAGCGAGAGTTCCCGGCAGAAGACGTCAGCCGCCGCATACGCCTCCGAGAAGTCTGCGACCGGGTGGATGCTGACCGCGGCGACCTTTTTGTAGGTGACGCAGTCCTCGACCACGTCCCCCACCGCGAAGAGGCGTTGCGGGAGTTCGCGGTGCTTGTTCGCCTGGAGCATCTCCATGAGCAGCGCGAGGAGGTCGGTCCGGACCACGGTCTGCTCCTCGCTGATCGGGTGGAGCACCCGCAGGGTCCCGGGCAGGGGTTTGCGCTGCATGTTCTCGTAGAGCACCCGGTCGTTTGTGAGGGTGAACGGCATCATCTCGAGGTAGCCAAGGCCGACCATCACCGATCTCGCCGCCCCCGCGATCGCGGTGGTCGGGTGCTCCTCTGCTATGGTTGAAGTGGCCGGGAGGACGGCATCGAAGTTCTCGACGCCGTAAGCGATCGCCACATCCTCAAAGATGTCCCAGTCGTGGAGGATATCGGCCCGGTAGCAGGGGACGAGGACCCTGACCCGGGAATCCCTGTCCGGCTCGGCGCCAAACCGCATCCGTGCGAGGAGCCGCGCCATATCTGCGGGGGAGAGGGAGACCCCGAGGAGAGAGGCGCACTCCTCAACCGAGACGACCCGCTCTGCCGGCGCAAGCGTGGGCATCTCCTCTCCATCGACGGTGACCGTCTCAATCGTCGCCCCGGCCTCGGCAAGCGCGGTGCAGATGATGTTGACCGCGGTCATCACCGCTTTTTTGTCGGTGCCGGTGCAGTCAAGCAGGATGTTCTTTGTCGCCGTCGTGACCCTGGTCAGTTCGCCGTTGATGATGGGCGGGAAGGAGAGCACCTGGTCGTCGGCATCGACGATCAGCGGGAACCGGGGGAACCCCTCTACCAGGTGAGCGTAGTCCCGGCCCTTCGGGTGGTCGGTGAGGATCTC
>NZ_DAQR01000034.1:29264-29437 GCF_002502935.1 Methanoculleus sp. UBA413 | reverse complement strand
ATTGAGCGGTATCTTCGTGAATCTCCATACCAAACGTTGGCGCGTATGGGGAGACCCCCTCCCCGCCCGACCTGCAGCGAGGGCAGTGCGGGGCGATACTCAGAGGAAAAACCAGGGAAGGCTGCTTTCATTCGTGAAGCCTGAGGCTACTGGACCATTTCACCTTATGTTGC
>NZ_DAQR01000034.1:20046-28957 GCF_002502935.1 Methanoculleus sp. UBA413 | reverse complement strand
TATTAGATGAAATGATACACTACCCCCATGTGCATTTCTCGCAAAAGAAGAGATTGGCCGGTGCCGGTCAGGACTTCGAGATCTCAGCGTAGTAGTACTCGCCGGCAGCCATCTGTTCCCGGTCCAGGAACGACCCCGGTTTGTTGATCCGCGGCCGTCCGGTCTTATCCCGCCGGAACGTGATCCCGAGCGCCGCGAGGAACCGGTTCATGCCCGGCGCCATATCAAACGGCCCCGTAGCCTTGCCGCTGATGCCGGGCTCACCCTCGAAGACCAGGATCCGGTCGCTGATCATGTCGATCACGTAGATGTCGTGGTCGATCACGAGCGTGCTCGCGTCCCGTCCTTCGGCGTGCCTCCGGATCAGCCGGGAGATCTTGACCCGCTGCTCCACGTCGAGGTGAGCGCTCGGCTCGTCCAGGATGTAGAGGTCGGCGTCACGCGAGAGGCAGACCGCGATCGCCACCCGCTGGAGTTCGCCGCCGGAGAGGGTGTTTATCGGCGCCTGGAGGACCTGTGTGAGGGAGAGGGGTTCTAGGATCTCGTGCTGGTAGAATGATGTGTCGAACTTCGTCGTCGTCTGCCTGAGGATCTCCTCGACGGTCGCCTCAGTGTCGCCTTTGAGGTACTGCGGCTTGTAGGAAATCCGCACTCTGGTATCCATCGACCCGGTGTCGGGCTCAAGCACCCCGGCAAGGAGCTTTGCGAACGTGCTCTTCCCAATACCGTTCGCCCCGACGACCCCGAGGACCTCGCCGCTCCGGATCTCCCCGCCGTCGACGACAAGCGAGAACTGCTCGAAACGCTTTGTCATCGCCGGGAACGCGAAGAGTTCTTCCCGGTTCACTTCCGTGGTGTGGGCCCGGGTCTCAAACGCCACCGAAAAGTCCCTGAACCTGACGTTCTCCTCTGGGAGGAAGCCCTCCAGGTACTGGTTGATCCCCACCCGGACGCCCTTCGGGTAGGTGATGACGCCGAAGACCGCCGGTTCTCCGTAAGCGATATGCACGGTGTCGGCAAGCATATCGAGGATAGCGAGGTCGTGCTCGACGATCACGACCGGCCGCTCCTGGGCGAGTTCGCGGATCAGGTTCGCGGCGGCCATCCGCTGGTAGACGTCAAGATAGGGCGTGATCTCGTCGAGGAAGTAGAAGTCGGCGTCCCGTGCCAGACAGGCAGCGATCGCCACCCGCTGGAGTTCGCCGCCGGAGAGGTTCCCGATTGTCCGGTCGAGGATCGGCCTGAGCGATAACCGGTCGACGTAGTAGTCGAGCCGGCCGCGCTCGTCGGTGGTCGTGAGGAGGTCGCGCACCGACCCGGAGAAGACCTTCGGGATCTGGTCGATGTACTGCGGTTTTACGGCGACCTTCACGTTCTTCTGCGAGAGCAACTGGATGTAGTCGAAGAGCTCGGTCCCCTGGAAGAGGTCGAGGACGTCCTTCCAGGATACCGGGGCGTCGGTCATCCCCAGGTTCGGGACGAGCATACCTGAGAGGATCTTGACCGCCGTGCTCTTTCCGATACCGTTTGGCCCGAGAACGCCGGTGACCTTGCCCTCGACCGGGATCGGGAGCCCGTAGAGGACGAACCCGTTCTGGCCGTAACGGTGGGTCGGCTGGTCGAGTTCTTCAGGGAGGTTGACGATATCAAGCGCCTCGAACGGGCACTTCTTCACGCAGATGCCGCAACCTACGCAGAGCTCTTCTGATATGACGGCCTTCTGGTCTTCGCCGATGACGACGGTCTCGTCGCCGGTCCGGACGCGGGGACAGTAGAGGATACACTCGGTGCCACACTTGATGGGGTGACACCGATCACGGTGTACAACAGCAATTCGCATGGGTGATCACAGAACAGTAGTGGTTAAAAGGAGTGTCCAGGTCATGAACCAGAGCGCGAACGTCATGAAACTCTGGTAGAACCAGTCCTTGCCGGTCAACTCCAGGTAGTCAACCCCAAGAAGCATGAAGACATGCTTCTGGAAGACCACGCCCGCCGCAAGAAGAAGCAGGCCGATGATGTTGTTGGCCTGGAGCCCGGTGGCCGGGTCCGGTGTGCCGGAGAGATAGAATGAGAGTGCCCCTGTCAGGATACCCATGAAACAGGCTACAAGCGTCCGTTTTATTCGACTTCTGTGCTCGACCTGTTTCTCGGCACGTGTCCGCGGCCGTGTCGTTTCAGCCTCTGCTGCTACCGCATTATCGCTCATCATGACACCAGTATTACGCTATTCCTGGAAGGGAACGGTTGCATGCCTCTTCCGGCGGCTGCAGGCGACTTCCCGGATTGACGGAATTCTTATAGTATTAGGGTGTTCTCCGGTTATAAAGATAAGTACCTCCGGGCCCCGGGCACAAACCGGAGAGATCCTGTAGCGGAGCATGTTACCTTATCGTGCTGGTCCTGGTGTAGATCGCCGGTCTCACGCGGGAGGACGCGAAGACGAAGCGGTACATGCTGGCAACTTTACTTCGCGGCCAACGCGAGAGGCCTTGTTTGTTACCCTTGTACAGTATCTCACGCGAAGAGCGCGAAGATCTGTCCGGGTACCTGTAACGCCCCTTCGCGGCTTCGCGCTCTTCGCGTGAGGCTCTACTGCCCCCGTACTGAAAACTCACGCAGAAGTGCGCGAAGGACGCGAAGACTTGTCTTGGGTACCTGTAACGCCCCTCCGCGGCCAACGCGAGAGGCTCGGACACCCTCTGTGCTGAAAACTCCCGCGTTGCCGCGAAGACTGCGGGCGGGGTGCGTGGATAGTACCTGCCCAAAAGCAGCAGGAGGCTTTGCGGTTCTCTTCACGCCCGGGCACAGACACCCCCACCTGGTGCCACCTCTCCGGGGGAGAACAGCTGCCGGATCCCGGCAAACCCCAGGCTCCTGCCGCCGGTAGTACCCTTATTTAGGTACCGGACCGAATGTATTCTGGAATCAATGGCTACACTACAGGGAATGAGCGGAGTCGATCTTCGGGCGCTGGTAGCGGAGGCTGCCGATCGTCTCCCGCTCTGGGTCGGCAAGATCTACCAGTTCGATGCGAAGACCCTCGGTATCAGGTTAAACGGGGAGGACCGGGCAAAATACCTGCTGCTCGTGGAGACCAGGCGGCGCATCCACTTCACCGCAGAGTTCCCAAAACCCCCAAAGTATCCACCAAGCTTTGCGATGCTGCTCCGCAAGCACCTTGAGGGCGGAAAAGTGCTCGGCATCCGCCAGCTCGGGATCGAGCGCACCATGAGCATCGATATCGGGAAGAGAGATACGACCTACCACCTCATCTTCGAACTCTTCGACGAGGGGAACGCAATCCTCTGTGACGAAGAGTACACGATCATCAAGCCCCTCTGGCACCACCGGTTCAAGAACCGGGACGTGATCCCGGGCGTGGTCTACGCCTTCGAAGGGACCGACTGCTCGGCGCTCTCGCCCGAAGAGTTCCGGGAGATGCTTGCAGGGTCTGACCGCGATATTGTCAGGACGTTAGCCGTCGGGTGCATGCTCGGCGGCGCGTATGCCGAAGAAGTCTGCCTGATGGCGAGCGTTGAGAAGAGCGCCGCAGCCACAGAGGTGGACGCAGAGGCGGTCAAGGACGCCTTTGACCGCCTGATGGCCGACGTCGGGAGACGCCGGGACCCGGTGATCACGCAGTCGGGATGCTGGCCGGTGGTGCTGGCCGGCGAGGAGGTCCGCGAGCGGTTTGAGACCTTCAGCGAGGCTCTGGACGCGTTCTACCCGAAGGTAGCGGGCGAGAAGGAGGAAGCCGCAGCTGAAAAACCCCGTCTCTCCCGGGAAGAGGTGATCCGCCAGCGCCAGGCGGAGGCGATAAAGGGTTTTGAGAAGAAGATCCGGCGCTACGAGCGGGTCGTGGAGGTGCTCTACGAGAACTACACGGCCGTCACCGGGGTCATAACGACGCTTGATGCGGCGAGCAGAGACCGGTCGTGGCAGGAGATCGAGCAGATCCTCAAATCAAACAGCGATAACGCGGCCGCGAAGATGATCCGTGCGGTCCACCCGGCGGAAGCGGCGGTGGAACTCGATCTCGCGGGAGAGCGGGTGAAGGTCTATGTCCACGAGACAATCGAGCAGAACATCGGCCGCTACTACGACCAGATAAAGAAGTTCAAGAAGAAGAAGGCGGGCGCCCTTGCGGCTATGGAGCGGGCGATCACCGTAAAGCCCCGGCGGAAGCAGCACCTGGTCTTCCAGAAGAAACGGTGGTACCACCGGTTCCGGTGGTTCTCCACCTCAGACGGCGTTCTCGTCATCGGCGGCCGGGATGCCTCCCAGAACGAGGAACTTGTCAAGAAGTACATGGAAGGCGGGGACCTCTTCATCCACGCCGACGTCCATGGGGGAAGCGTCGTCATCGTGAAGGGCGCCACCGAACACCTGGACGAGGCCGCACAGTTCGCCGCGTCCTACTCCAACGCCTGGAAGGCCGGGCATTTCTCGGCCGACGTCTACGCCGCCCGCCCGGACCAGGTGAGCAAGACGGCCGAGTCGGGTGAATACGTGGCGCGGGGTGCCTTCATCGTCAGGGGAGAGCGGCAGTACTTCAGGAACGTGCCCGTAGGGGTGGCGATCGGCCTCCAGGTGGCGCCCGAGGTCGCCGTCATCGGCGGCCCGCCCGGGGCCGTCACCGGGCGTGCGAAGGTATGGGTAACACTCCAGCCCGGGCAGTATGAGCCAAACGATATAGCAAAGAAGGTGATCCGGGCACTCAGGGAGAAACTCCCGGAGGATGAGTGGAAAGGGCTCAAGGGCGCCCTGAACACCGAGGCGGTCGCTGCGTTCGTCCCGCCCGGGGGCTCCGATATCGTGGAACCATGAAGGCTGAAGTCAGGGAGATAAAGAGACAGTTTGGCGAAATACGGCTCTTTCCCGAGACGCTCGACGATCTCTGGCACCTCTCCCACCTGGTCGGGCCGGGCGATCTCGTCTTCGCGACGACATTCCGGAGCGTGGAGGCGGCAACCGATAAGATCCGGCCTGAGAAGGTGGAGAAGCGGCCGGTCAGGCTCGGTATCAGGGTCGAGAAGGTGGAGTTCCACCAGCACACGAACCGCCTCCGCATCGCCGGGGTCATCGAGAGCGGTGTGGACGTCAGCTCGCACCACACCCTCAACGTCGAACCGGGATTCGAGATATCGGTCATCAAGCGGTGGCGATCCTTTGACTGTGAACGGTTGAAGCGGGCCGTCGATGCCTCCGCGTACGGCGTGGTCCATGTCGTGAGCGTTGAAGAGGGGGAGGCGCAGGTCTACCGGCTGCGCCAGTTCGGCCCTGAGTGGGTGACCACCATCACGGCCGGGAGCAGCAAGGGTGCGGATACCGGCACCCGGTCGGTGCTCTTCGAGAAGACGCTTGAGGTGCTCACGATGATCACCGGACCCCTGGTCGTGGCGGGTCCGGGATTCGTGAAGGAGGAGTTTGCTGATTACGTGAGGAGAGACGCGCCCGACCTCGCGGAACGGATGCTCGTCGTCGAGACGCGGCGTATCGGGCGGGGGGCCGTGCAGGAGGTCATCGGGCAGGGGGTCCTCGATCGATTGCTCGGCGACCTCCACCTCGCAAGGGAGGTCAGGTTGATGGACGAAGTCCTGCTCAGGATCGCCACCGAGGGTGCCGTCGCCTACGGTATTAACGAGGTGCGAAGGGCGATCGCGTATGGCGCAGCCGAGACGGTGCTTGTCTCAGATATCCTGCTCCGGAATGAGGAGGTTACCGGTCTCATCGAGCAGGCCGAGTACGTCGGCGCATCGGTCGTGGTGATGAGCACCGAGTTCGAACCCGGGGAGCGCCTGGAGGCCCTCGGCGGCGCTGCGGCGCTCCTGCGGTATACGATCGGGTCGCCGATGTAGTGGAACATTGCATCCCATATTCCACGCGATTGTTGCTTCATGCGAAGCACGCGGGAGAGCGCGAATTTTGATAATCGATGTAGGCAACGCCCCTTCGCGTCCTTCGCGTCTTCGCGCCTTCGCGTGAGGCTCGATCACTCCCTGTGCTGAAAACTCACGCAGAAGCACGCGAAGATCTGTCCGGGCACCTGCAACGCCCCGTCAAGGCTTCGCGTGGAGCACCTGTGTATGGCAGACCTGGACGGGGGGAGGCGTGATCGCCAATAACCCATAGTCTTACTGCGGCGCCCTCTCCTCAAGCTTCCTGATCGTGTCGCGGAGCGCGATCGCCCGCTCGAACTCCAGGCGTTCCGCCGCCTCCCGCATCTCGGCCTCGAGTTCGATGATCAGGTTCGGGATCTCCTGCTTTGGAACGTGCTTAACGTCGGTGATCTCGACCTCTTTTTCCCGGATCGGCTTTGTGATCGTCTGCGGCGTGATGCCGTGCCTTGCGTTGTACGCGAGTTGCATCGTGCGCCGCCGCTCGGTCTCGGCAAGCGCCTTCTTGATGGAGTCGGTCATGGTGTCGGCGTAGAGCACGACCTTTGCGTTCACGTTCCGGGCGGCCCGCCCGATGATCTGGACCAGGCTCCGGGCGTCACGGAGGAACCCTTCCTTATCGGCATCAAGGATACCGACGAACCCGACCTCCGGGATATCGAGCCCCTCCCGCAGGAGGTTGATCCCCACGAGCACATCGTACTTCCCGAGGCGGAGTTGCCTGATGATCTCGGTCCGCTCGATGGTGTTGATCTCGGAGTGGAGGTAGCGAGTCTTGATCCCCTGGTCTGCCAGGTAACCGGAGAGTTCCTCGGCGAGCCGCTTTGTAAGCGTCGTCAGGAGCACCCGGTCCCCGCGGTCGATCGTGGCCCGGATCTCCTCGATTACGTCTGGAATCTGCCCCTCGATCGGCCGTACCTCGACCGCCGGGTCCACAAGCCCGGTCGGCCGGATGATCTGCTCGGTCACGCTTGAGCGCTTCAGTTCGTAGTCCCCCGGTGTCGCCGAGACGAAGATGACGTTTCTCATGTAGCGCGAGAACTCGTCGAACTTCAGCGGCCGGTTGTCGAACGCCGACGGCAACCGGAACCCGTAGTCCACGAGCGACTTCTTCCGCGAGTAGTCACCGTTGTACATCCCGTGGACCTGCGGGATCGTCTGGTGGCTCTCGTCGATCACCATCATGAAGTCCTCAGGGAAGTAGTCCAGCAGGCAGTAGGGCTGCTCCCCGGCCCTCCTCCCGTCGAAGTGACGGGAGTAGTTCTCGATCCCCTTGCAGGTCCCGGTCTCCCGGATCATCTCGATGTCGTAGAGGGTCCGCTGGCGCAGGCGGTGCGCCTCGAGCATGCCGAGGTTCGGGAGCCACTCATCGAGTTCCTTCTCGATGGAGGCTATCGCCCGCTCCTTCTCCTCCTCCGGGACGACAAAGTGGCGGGCCGGGTAGACGAAGAAGTAGTCCATCGCTTCAAGCCGCTGCCCTGAGACCCGGTCGATCTCGCTGATCCGGTCCACCTCGTCCCCGAAGAGTTCGATCCTGATGACGTTGTTGAAGTAGCCGGGGACGATATCGATGGTGTCGCCCTTCACCCTGAACCGGCCCGGCGCGAGCTCAATGTCGTTCCTCTCGAACTGGATATCGATGAGCCGCCTGATGATATCGTCACGCAGCATCCGGTCCCGGACCTTCACCTCAAACCCCATCCCCCGGAAGTTCGCGGGGTTCCCGAGACCGTAGATGCAGGAGACCGAGGCGACGACGATCGTATCGGGGCGTGAAAGGACCGATGCGGTGGCCGCAAGGCGCATCTGCTCGATCTTCGGGTTGATCTGGGCGTCCTTCTCGATGTAGAGGTCGCGCTTCGGGATGTAGGACTCGGGCTGGTAGTAGTCGTAGTAGGAGACGAAGTACTCCACCCGGTTCTCCGGGAAGAACGATTGAAACTCGTTGTAGAGCTGGGCCGCAAGCGTCTTGTTGTGGGCGATGACGAGCGTGGGTCTCTGGACCTCGTCAATGACATTCGCTATCGTGAAGGTCTTCCCCGACCCGGTGACCCCAAGCAGGGTCTGGAACCGCTCGCCGGCGGCGATCCCCTCTGTGAGGTCCCGGATAGCGTCGGGCTGCGATCCCCGGGGCGCAAAATCCGCTGTAAGGTTGAATGCCGTCATGGTGTCACCGTCTTCCTTCTGAGGGTTCTGTGGTAGGTGATCGCGAACCGGTGCGCCTCGTCGCGTATCTCCTGGATGAAGAGCGACGCCTTCTCGTGCCGGTCAAGCGGCAGGGGATGGGTGAATCCGGGCACGAAGACCTCCTCCTCGCGTTCTGCGATGGCCACGATCGGAACCCTGATCCCGAGTTCCCTGAGCACCGCACCGGCCGCTGCAAGCTGCCCCTTTCCGCCGTCGACGATGATCAGGTCAGGGAGGTCGCCCCCCTCCCTCTGCAGCCGCGAGTAGCGCCGCCTGACCACCTCGGCGATGGCGGCGAAGTCATCGATGCCCTCGACCGTGCGTATCTTAAAGCGCCGGTAGTTCCGCTTATCAGGTCGTCCCCACCTGAACCGGACCATCGAGCCCACCATCGCCGTGCCGGAGAGGTGGGAGATATCGAAGCACTCGACCACGACCGGGAGAGCCGGGAGGTGCAGGCAGCGTTTCAGTTCCTCCACCTTGATCCGGTCGCCGAAGAATCCGATCTCGACGTTCTTCCGCACCAGGTCGAGCAGTTTCTTCTTCTCGCCCCGCTGCGGCACGACCATCCTGACCTTGCCGCCCCTGAGGTGGGAGAGGTAGTCTGCGACCGCATCATCCACCGCCTCAGGGAGGATCACCTCCTCAGGGGGATCGTGGTCTGCGTAGTAGCGGGTGAGGAACTCTTCAAGGAACCCCTCCGTCGCATCGAAGGTATACTCGTGCTTCCCGGCAAGCGTTCCGCGGTAGACGTTGAAGAGCATGAGGAAGACGGTCCCGTCGCTTGCGATATAGTTGACAATATCCTCGTTATAGGTCTTCTG